>JAITQR010000032.1 GCA_031288815.1 Treponema sp. | reverse complement strand
CGCATCGAAAGCAAAGGGGGCCTTTTGCTCGCGGGGAAACTCGCCGTAAAAGCCGCCATGGATAAAATACACAGTGCGGCGGTGAAGAACGCGGCGGCTGTTATCATGAGCCTTTACGGTTTGATGATGAAAGGCGGCAGTTACACTTCCAGGATAGCCCCGCGCCGCAGTAGAATCCGCCGCAGGTTGCGAATATCTATCACGGCGGGGGAAATATTGTCTTTTACCGCCAGGGCGGCGCCAGTTCCGGCACCCTCGCCGACAGCCATGCAGAGAGTCATGATCCGGCATGAACCAAGGGCTACCGCGTCAGTGCTGATACAACGACCGGTCATCATGAGACCGTCTATGTCTTTGGAGACCGTACAGCCGTAGGGAACACCGTAAGGTTCTTCCACCGCCCTGGTGTAGGTTTCTGCCCCATCGCCCTGGTGAATGTCGATAAATGGAACTGAGATAGGCGTCTTCGAATCCGGGCACATATTTTCTGAATAGTTCTATCAGAGGAAGGATTTGAAGATGGGCTTCCATTTCTCCCCGGCTGAGATCATGAATATTGCTTCCGTCAAAATTTAAAATTCTGATAGTGTTGACCGCTACGGTCCCCGGCATGGGCTGGCGGATATAGATAATCGTATCCCTGCTGACAGGGCATTTCCCTTCCGCCCGGAGCCGTTTGAGAAGTCCATACAAACCCAGGAAGATATGGCCGGGATTTTTATGGAGGATTTTCCCGAACCAGTTATATCCCCCCAAATTACACCGGGATCTTTGACGAAACAAAATTTCTCAACAGCATAGGGATGGCAGTTCATACCGTGTTTAACGGTATAAGCGGCGCGGCCGAAGCCCTGGGGAAAATAAAGAGGCCTTAGGGCTCTTTTGTATCAAAATGGTCCCGGGCCGCGCGCCGATCCGGCCCTTCCCCCCAACACCGAATCCACCAGATCCTTGAATTCCCGGTTCAGGGTCTGTTCCATGTTCCCGTCCGCCTTAAATGCGTTGCCGCTTATATAGGGAAGCCCTTCCCGCTCCTCGATAAGCCGCGTCCCGGCGGCGGAGTCCTGATTTCCCGGGGCTTGAGCGGTGGATGCCGGCGCATCGTCGGGAAGCGCTTTAAGGACCGCGATGTTTTGAAATTCGGTCAGACAAAAGGGGCGGTAGATATAGGGCAGGCCCTCCCGGCTGTCCAGCTCCTCAAGGCCGGTTTCGCTGACAACCGCGAGTTCCTCTAATTCCTCATCCCCCTCGTCATCCCGGGGCTGGGGAGAGTTTTTTTTTTCGTCTTCCGTGTTTACGGAAAAGGATGGAGCGTCCGCGCCGGATTCCCCCTGATCCGGTCCGGCGGGGGGCTCGTCGCCATCCGCCTCTCCGTCGGAATCAAACGACATAAGATCAAAGGGCGAGGCGATGTCCAGGTTCATCGTAACCGCGTCGTCCGTGTCTTCTTCCCCGGGGGAATCGGCGAATTCTATCTCGCTGGCGATCTCGTTAATCCGGGCGCCTGTCATGGGGGGCGGTTCGGCCGGGCCTTCCCCGGCGGGTTCCTCCTCAAGCTCCTCCAGTTCCGCGGGCTCTTCCTCAAGCTCATCGGCTTCTTCGGGAGCGGCCTCCGCAAGGGCCTCTTCGGGGGCGGGCGCTGTAGGGGGCGGGTCGACAGCTCCCCCGTCCGCGGCCTCTTCCTCAAGCTCTTCCAACTCTTCCACCTCATCCAGTTCTTCCAGCTCGTCCAATTCTTCCGGCTCCTCCAGCTCCCCGGTTTCGGCGGGGGAAGCTGCTCCGGCGGCGATCCCTTGGGCCGCCGCCGGCGTTTCGTTAAGAGGCTCCGCGGCCGCGGCGCCCTCCGCCCTGCTCCCGGCGGCTCTCCCTGGCTCCTCCGGTTCTTCCAACTCCTCAAGTTCTTCCAGATCCTCAAATTCCTCGGGTCCGGCGGACGGTTCGGGAACAGATCCCGGTTTTTCGGCGGCGGGGGAGGGAACAGGAACCGGCCCGGGGCCGGAACCGGCCGCGTTCGGGGCCAAAACCGAAAGGGTTTGAAGGATACGCTCCAGAATTTCCTCCAGTTTTTTTTCATCCGCGCCCCGGCCGGTCCGCCGCCCCTTGATGATGGAGAGGAATTCGTCCCAGGCTCTGTCGATCCGGGCGTCCAGATCCCCGCCTTTAGCTTTGAGCCCCCGCTTAAGCGCCGAACGGATCTCCTCCCGGCGCAGCTCCAGTTCCCGGCCCCAGTGGTTCCGTTCCGCTTCTTCCGGGGCGTCGTAGTAGTGCTCCAGCAGGGCGATCCGCAGTTTTTTGAGGCGGTTCTCCACCACCGCCACCGGGTCTTGCCGAAGGTTGAGGAAAAGAAAAAGCGCCAGGTAAACGGTGAGGAAAAAAGAAACCAGAAGGATTATCTTCATGGCCGGAGAGATGACAAAGAGGCTCTCGTCCAGGAGAAGGCCCGTAAAGATGTCCCCGGTCTTGGCGGAGATAAGGGCCAGGGAAGCCGAAGTCTCTTCCGAGACCAGATGAGCCGGGTTCAGAATTCCGTCGTTCCAGACCGAGGCAATCAGGGGAACCAGGACCTGTTTCTGCCCCGGCGGAAGACCCAGCACAAAGCCGCCGGGCTTCGCCACCACCGAGACGTCTTCCCCTATCTTTATAAGCCCTTCCCGGATAAGCCGATGGCTTACCGCCCTGACGGAAAGGTAAAAGAGGGCGGAGCCCCGGTAAACATCCAAAGAATCGTAAAAGGGAAAGGAAAAGACAAGCCTTTCGGCGGCCTGGTCGAAGACGATTTTGGGCCCGCCCTGGCTGGGAACCTCCAGTTCGCTAAAGGGGAGATCCCCGCCCTCCTCATTGTAAGCCCGGTAGGCGATGGAATTCGGATCTTCCCGCAGGATATCCTGGGGGCTGCTCGAAAAGTGGATGCGGCTGCCGCCGGAGTCCACAAAACGAACCGCCTGTAAGCCGCTCTGGGACTCCAGCAAGGTTCCGTATATACGGCCGCGCTCGAATATATCTTCCGCCCGCTGGTTCAGGGTAAAGCTGTTCCGTACCGCCTCTTCCTCCAGGCTCGCGGCGAAACGGGCCTGGATCTCGGAAAGGAAAATCCCCACGGCCTTGGCGGTCTCACCGATCTTCCGGCCCGAGGCCCGGGTAAGCGAGGGATTGTAAAAACGAGTTTCAATCAGGTCGAACAGATCCGTGTAGGCAAGGACGGTGAAGCCGGCAAAGAGGAGTATCGAAATAAGGAGGCAAAGCGCCGCTTTAACTGACATGTTCACCGTATTGATCCCGCCGCTCTAGTGTAACCTAAAAAACGAACTTGACAAAGGGTTAAATATAAGGCAAGTGGAAAAGGAGGCGGTTTCAAAACAAGCGGTTTGAGACGCGCCGGGAGGATACAAATCCACGAAACCAGTGAAAAAACCAAGCGGGCCTTTCTGGTAAGCCTGTACGACACGAAACCCGGAGGCGGCGCCGGGGCGGAATCCGCCGTTGCGGGAAGCCGGGAGGAGGCGGAGTCCCTGGCCAGGGAACTTGCCGGCCTGGCCGGCGCCCTGGGGCTGGAAATAGCCGCCCAGGAAATTGTCCCGGTCCGGGAACGGCCGCCCAGATACGGCATGGGGACGGGCAAGGCCCGGGAACTGGCGGACAGGGCCGCGGAGCTTGGGGTGGACTGTTTCGTGTTCGACTGGAACCCCAGCCCCTCCCAGCAACGGAACTGGGAAGCTCTTACCGGGATCGCCGCCATAGACCGCCAGGAGCTTATCATCCGTATCTTCGCGGATCGGGCCCTTACCCGGGAGGCCGAAGTCCAGGTAAACCTGGCGGAACTGAACTACGCCCTGCCCCGGCTTAGCCACAAGTACATCGACCTTTCCCGGCAGCGGGGCGGACATTACGGTACCAGAGGCTCCGGGGAAACCCGCCTGGAAACGGACAGACGGCGGATAGAACAGCGGATATCCCGGCTGAGAGAGGATCTGGAGGAGGTCCGGCGGCAGCGGGAAGTCCAACGGCGGCAGCGGGAGCGCCAGGGTATTCCGGTCTGCGCCCTGGTAGGCTACACCAACGCGGGAAAGTCCTCCCTGCTGAACGCCCTTACCGGGGCGGGAGTCCCGGCGGAAGACAAACCCTTCGTTACCCTGGACGCGGTCTCCCGGCGCTTCGAGCCCCGGAAGGGGCTCCCGGTACTCCTGGTGGACACGGTGGGTTTTATCCGCAAGCTCCCCCACGCCCTGGTAGACGCTTTCCGCTCCACCCTGGAAGAAGCCGCCAGGGCGGATCTTTTGATCCATGTTTTGGACGCCGCCGATCCGGATGCCGGCCTTTGCCGCGAAACCACCCTTTCGGTGCTTCAGGAACTCAATGCCGGCAACATTCCCCGGATCACGGTTCTTAACAAGGCGGATCGCCTTAAGTCCGCGGATGTCCTGGAGGATCTTCTGAAACGGTACGAGGGCGCCATGGCCGTCTCGGCCCTAAGCGGCGCCGGTCTTCCGGAGCTTGTAAGCCGAATGGCCGATCTCTTGTCCGGCGGAACGATACATGTCCGGATCCCCCAAAGCCGCCCCGATTTGGCGGCGCTGCTTCACCGGGGCGGCACGGTATTTTCGGAAAAATACAGCGGGGAATACATCAGTATGGCGGCCCGGGTGGATGAAAAAACCGCCGGGAAATTGCGGGAATACATCGAGCCTTTCCCGGACCCCTAGCGGCCTAGTCCTGAACCGTCTTCGGTGCTCCTTTGGCCGCCCCGCGGTCCCCCTGTAACCAGGGCCGGACTTTTCTGTTAGTATTCTAAGGTATGAGCGTTTTCCAGAAGCTGCTTTTCGTGTGTCTCGTGGTTTCCTTTGCGGTCTTTTCCTCCTGCGCCGCCCGGATTTCCGGGGAGCTTCGGCAGGGCGGGGCGGCGAATTTTACGGTTTCCACCGGCCTTGAGCCCCGGATGAGCTCCCTGATCCGCAGCTTCGCCGCCATGGCGGGAGGGGAGGCGGGGGCGCGGGTTCTCAACGGCGAGGCTCTATCCCGGTCCCTGTCCGCCGCGCCGGGGGTGGAATCGGCGGTCCTGCGGAACACCGGCCCGGCCGCCCTGGAGGGGCCGGTAAAAATCACCAATATCCGGGACTTTCTGGCCCCCGCCAGGGATAAAAAAGGCTTCATCGTCCTGGAGGAAAACGCCTCGGGCGGCAGGCTGCGGCTTACCCTGAACCGGGATCTGGGGCCGGACATTCTTTCCCTTATCTCCCCGGAAGTGGGCGACTACCTTTCCGCCCTGATGGCCCCTATCGCCACCGGCGAGATCCTTTCCAAAACCGAATACCTGGAACTGGTGGTTTCGATATACGGGGAACCCATCGCCGACGAGATATCAAAGGCCGCGATCCGGGCTTCGGTGGATTTTCCCGGCCAGGTGCGTTCCGTCCGGGGGGGAAAATTTTCCGGAAAACGGGCCGAATTCGACATCCCCCTCCTGGACATCCTGGTTCTGGAAAGCCCCCTGGTCTACGAGGTGGCCTGGAACTAGCGGTTTGCCCCTCTTGGCGCGCTTGCCGTGATGTCTCACGTAAAAATCTAATCGAAGCGCTTGCTTGCTTTATTGCGTCCGGGGATATAGAATATAGTAATATATATAATTTTACCTATATCGATGGGGGTTTCCATGGCAACGGCGGGCGCGGCGCTCTCTCAAAATGCGGATTTCCAGGGGGATTTGGAATTTCCCCGGGATTTGATTTCTTTTATCGACGAATGGAAGGTTAAGCCCGGCAGTCTTATCATGATCCTGCATAAGACCCAGGAAACCTTTGGCTTTATATCCCGTCCGGCGGCGGAAAAACTTTCCCGGCTTACCGGGATACCCCTGGCGCGGATCTACGGGGTTATCACCTTCTACCACTTCTTCAAGACCACCAAGCCCGGCAAGTACAAGCTTTCCGTATGCCTGGGGACCGCCTGTTACCTTAAGGGCGGCCAGGACCTTATTGAGGAAGCCCGGAGTATCCTGGGGATCGACGAGGGCGCGGTTACCGAGGACGGCCTTTTCTCGATTGATCCGGTCCGCTGTGTGGGCTGCTGCGGCCTTGCCCCGGTCATTACCGTGGGAACCGACACCTATGGCAAGCTCACCAAGGATCAACTGCCGGATATCATCGCCAAGTACCAGAATGCCCGGTAAGACAGAAATTCCGGTCAAAATCTCGAAGGGGCCTTATGGCGGAGTTTCCGCAGGAAATT
>JAITQR010000342.1 GCA_031288815.1 Treponema sp. | reverse complement strand
CCGTAAAGATGTATTAGGCCTGCCCGGAAACTTCGGTTTCCGGACAACAAACGCTTGGAAACAGTAAGAGGTGAGCTTGTTCCAAAACCCGGTTGGCGCGAACCTTCGGCTCGATGGACAAGCGCTTGGAAAAACCGGCCAACTCGGACTAAAGTCCGGTCCGGTTTTTCCGCTAAATTCAAGGCGGCTGTTCCAAAAGCTGAAGTTTTGGAACAGCCTCAGGTAAAGGGAAAAAGCTATGAGTATACAGAGAATCGGCATTGTGGGAATCGGGAACATCAGCGGCATATACCTTAAAAATCTGAACGGCATGTTCGGTAAACGGGTTAAGGTTACCGCGGTAACGGATCTAATCGAGGAGCGGGCCGCCAAGGCCTCCGCGGAATACGGGATTCCCCATATCAAGAGAACGGAAGTTCTGCTCAACAGTTCCGATGTGGATATCGTTCTTAATATTACCGAGCCGTACAATCACTACGGGGTTGCCCTGGCGGCGGTAAAAGCGGGAAAGCACGTGTATGACGAGAAGCCCCTCTGCGCCGCCCGGGAGGAGGCCCAGGAGGTTCTGGCCGCGGCTTCCGCCAACAAGGTTCGGGTGGGGGGCGCGCCGGATACCTTTCTGGGGGCGGGTATACAGACCTGCCGCAAGCTGCTGGACGACGGGTGGATAGGCAGGCCCGTGGCGGCGACGGCCTTTATGGTGAACCACGGCCATGAGCACTGGCATCCGGGACCGGAATTTTACTACAAGAAAGGCGGCGGCCCCCTGTTCGACATGGGGCCCTATTACCTTACCGCCCTGGTAAACCTTCTGGGGCCGGTGGCGCGGGTATCCGGTTCCGCCAAAAAAAGTTTTGATACCCGGCTTATCACCAGCGAACCCCTGAACGGCAAGGTAATCGACGTGGACGTACCCACCCATATCGCCGGGGTGCTGGATTTCGCCTGCGGGGCGGTAGCCACGATCATTACCAGCTTTGACGTGTATTCCCACACCCTTCCCTGGATAGAGATCTACGGCAGCGAGGGAACCCTGCGGGTACCCGATCCCAACACCTTCGGCGGGCCGGTCTACGTCAGGCGTTTCCGCGAGGAAGAATGGTCCCCCATCCCCCTCCTCAGGAACTACCCCGAAAACAGCCGCGGCCTCGGTATCACCGACATGGCGGAGGCTATTGCCGAGGACAGGCCCCACCGGGCTTCCGGGGAGCTTGCCTACCATGTGCTTGAGGTGATGCACGGCATCCATGACGCTTCGGCCTCGGGGGTTTACTATCAGGTCAAGAGCGGCTGCGCCCGGCCCGAGCCGCTGGAATAAGGTTGGGCCCGCGGGTGGGGGCGTAAGCATTTAACGGTTTAGCGTCTGTCCGCAAAGTCGGTTGCTTTGTGGACAGACTCGGTTTAATAGAGTTGTTTGGAAACTTCAGCTTCCGAACAACAAGCGCTTGGGAATATTTTCAGGCGCTTCCGATTATCCGGCCGGCTTTTAAAGAGTTTCAATGACTATTTTGCCCGTGTTTTTATCCAGGCGGAGACGGACATGGTGGAGGGGCTCCGCGATAAAAAGGGCCACCTGGCAGATCTCGATAAGGGTTCCGGGGATAATCTCCCCGAGAACCTCTACCGAGGCGTCTTCATTGGCGATAACCCGTTCCAGCAATTCCGTTACCTTGTCCGCCGCCTTTTTCTGTTCTTCCAAAAACTGCTTCAGCATATCCTCCAGCTTAGACCTCCGTTCGGAGTCCGTTTCTTCCGCTTCCAGAATTTCCCGGAGTTTCCTGATTTTCGCGTCCAGGATCTTGAGGTGGTTGTTGTTTTTTTCCTTTTCCTGCTCGGCGGTAAAATCGATCCCCAGGTGCAGTTTGCTGGATTTGCCGGCTTTTCTGCCGACGCCGCCGGTCCTGACCTTGTTGACCGCGTAGACTTCCCCGCCCAGGATAAGCCCCCGGTCGCCCATTTCAACACTTTCCAGGGTATACACGGTAGAGTTGTTGATCTCCGAACTCACCGTTATGGACTTGCGGGCCGCGGCCCGGCAGTTTTCGATAAACTTGGTTTTTATCGAACCGCCGATTTTAAGATGGGCCATCCCCCGGCCGATGATGCCCCCGGATACGATGAGATCCCCCCTGGCAATCGCGTCGGTCACGTCGAAGGTTTGCTTGATGGTTATTGAGCCCCCGCTGTAGATTTTAAAGCCGTCCGACACCGGCCCGGTGATGAAAACGTCTCCCGGGAAGATGATGTTCCCCGTGGCGTAGCCTACCGGCCCCTTGATGGTGAGGGATTCGGTTACTTCCAGAACCTTGCTTTTCTCTACCAGTTGGCCGTCTATCTCCGCGTAGATGAACTCCCCCTCCGTTCTGGTGTTTGCCCCGCCCCTTACCCCGTCGGGATGGAGAACCGGGAAGGGGACAAGAACCCCGTGGATATTTTTCCCCTCCCGGCCTTCTTTCCCCGGTTTCAGCCGCGCCAGGGCCTGGTTTTTTTTTACGATGATGAAAGGGGTATAGACGCGGTAATCTATCCGCTTGTTGTCCTCCGGCGGTTTGGGCCGCTCCCCCAAACGGGGATTTACCTCGAAATATTCACCCACTTCGCTTACCGGGCGGTGTCCCTTGGCGATAAGTATATTTTTGATAAGTTTCCGCGTCTGGTTACACTCGTTTACGGCGTTCCGGATATTCTCCCACCGGATTCCGTAGACAATGTTGAGCTTGTTAAGTATCGCCCGGATCAGGGTCTGGTTAATGGGGGCGCCGTCCGCCACCGGCGGGATAAAATCCGCGTAGGCTTCCATGTCGTTCTCGGAAAAAATAACCGCTATATTCCCGTCATTGCGGTTCCCGGTAATAACCGTCTGGGAACTTGTAAGAATCTGGCCTGTCTTTGCCCCCTCGGGGAAGGCTTTATTTTCGGTCATTTTTCCAAAATACCCTATTTCAAATATAAACTAACTAACCCTGTTTTTCCCAAAAAAATACGGGCCCCGCCGGTTTTCCGTCAACCGCGGCGCGGGCCTTAAGCCATTGTTGGTTTATCGGAATTTGGAGTCTTGAAATAAAATATCCGGTTATTGTAACTTTATACATAGATTTGGAATAATTATTCATCATGAAGGAACGACTGGTCCGCTTAAAAAGCGTTAGAAAGTTAATAAAAACCTACCGTATCGAATCCCAGGAATCCCTGCTGGGGCTTTTGCAGAAGGAAGGTTTCCTGGTCACCCAGGCCACCCTTTCCCGGGATCTCAAGCTGCTCAAAGTGGGCAAGGTTTCCGACGGTCATAACGGCTATATCTATACCCTTCCCGGGGAAGATGAACAGCAGGAAACGGAACGTACCTACGTCAACGACTTTCTGCGGGGCTATGTATCCATCGAGTGGTCCGGCAGCCTGGTGGTAATTAAAACCTACTCGGGCCACTCCGATTCGGTAGCCATGGCGGTTGACAACCTGGGACTGGATGACGTGCTGGGTACCATCGCCGGCCGGGACAACACGGTCTTTGTGGCCCTCCGGGAAGGCGTAAGCGGGGAAGACTTTATGAACCGGATGAAGGAGACTATCCCCGAGCTTGAAGATTAGCAGGCTGTCGCAGGCGGATTTTTCGCATAAAGGGTCGCCAAAGGCGGCCCGGGCAAAAAATCCCGGTTATCCGGCGTCCTTACGCGGTTTGCAAAGGTTGATATACCGGTCGAAAGCCCGGTTTT
>JAITQR010000188.1 GCA_031288815.1 Treponema sp. | reverse complement strand
CCATGGCCGCGTCGGCCTGAAGCATGGCCCCTTCTTTAAGGGAATTAATGCAATTTGACTCTTCCCTGTTAAGCGGTTCTATGGCGATAGTGATACCGTAGCGGGACGCGATTTCGCCGATCCGTTTTGTTGCGCGGACCAGCTCGGCGTAGCCTTTGCTGAACGGATACATTTCCGGAATGGCGCGGCTCTTGCCGCTTCCAAAGACCGCGAGGGTTCCCCCCAGGGCCTTTACCCGGGAAAAGGCCTTTTCCAGGTAGTCATCCATGGTTTTTTGATCCGCGTCAGGGCCGATAAGATCGATAGTCCGGGGAAACAAAACATTTACCCGTTCCACGGCAAGGGAACCGGCCTTTAGGGTTGCCGAAATTTTCTCAAATTCCTCGTCGCTGTAAGCGGCAATTGAAGAAACAGGGCATTCAATATAGTCAAAGCCAAGCCGTTCTACCAATTCCAGATCATCCAGGGAAGCGCAAAGACCGTATTTCATAGTTTACTCCTCTATCAATGAAAGTCCATCCGTAACACGAACACATTATAAACAGATACCCTTATTCTAGTCCTTCCTTTCTTGTGTGTATAGCCTTTAAATTATACCTGGGAACTCAACCGGAGTTTCAAGGGGTTTCCCCGGTTTACTTGGCCGCCGGCCGGGACAGATCCGGAACCGCAAGAGACGGTCCGCGCGTGGCGCTTTGTTCGGAACTTTGGTTTAATGTAAGCGAAAGAGAACCCATGGATTTTTCATGGTCCAAAATCTTATTTTGTCCGTTTTAAAATCCGGTCTTGAAAATTTTGACCTGTTATTTTAAAATTTGTCTGTTTACAAATTTGCGAATCAGCCTTATTCATGCTAAATAGTGTCTATCCACAAAGCTGGTTACTTGGTGGACAGACCGCGGACTTTAGTCCGCGAAAATGCGGTTTTTAAGGAGGAACATTTATGGGTAAACGGATAAGGATCATGCTTGCCGGCATTTGCGGCTATGGGGAAAATTATATTAAGGAGCTTTTGTCCCTGCGCGATCCGGCGGTAGAGTTGTCCGGCATTGTTGATCCTTTCGCGGACAGGTCGCCGTATATCGCGGAAGTTAAATCGCGTAATATTCCGGTGTTTAGCAGTGTGGATGAGTACTATCTGAATCGTACCGCGGATTTGACGGTAATCTCTTCTCCCATACATACCCATTATCAGTATATAATGAGCTGCCTGAATCACGGGAGCAACGTGCTTTGCGAAAAACCTATTTGCGGGGACGCGGATCAGGTAAAGATCCTTGTCGAACGGGAAAAAGAAACCGGTCTTTTTGTGGCAATAGGTTATCAGCTGTGTTTCGCGAGAGATGTTTTGGCCCTTAAGAGAGATATATTGGGCGGCGTTTATGGAAAGCCGCTGCTTTTAAAAAGCATGTGGCTTCCCCGCCGCAACACCCGTTACTACCGCCGGAATAAATGGGCCGGTATGACGCGGTACGGGGGCGAGAAAATATACGACAGTCCTTTGAACAACGCCTGCGCCCATCAATTACAAATAATGCTTTTCCTTTTAGGGGGCGAAATTAACCGGTCCGCGGAAATAATCGATGTGGACGCGAGACTTTGGAAAGCAAGGCCGGATATTGATAACTATGACGCCGCCGCGGTTAGGCTAAGAACCGTCGAAAACACGGAACTGCTTTTCTTTGCCGCTCATTGCGTTGAAGAACAGAACATCGGCCCCATGGGGGAATTCGTTTTTGAAAAGGGTGTCATCCGCTTTGAAAGAAAAGGGGAAGCCAATTTTACCGCCCGGTTTAACGATGGCGGGGAAAAATCCTACGCGGAAATAGAAAAGGGGAAGCCTTTTCAGAAGTTATACGATGCTCTCGAATCGGCGCTAAGCGGCAAGCCTCCCGTATGCACCCTGGAAACGGCGGAAGCGCATACCCGGTGTGTAGCCATGGTTCAAAATTTCCCCATAAACAAGCCCGCCCCTGAAAAATTGGTATATAGTAACACCGATCCGGAAAACGAATACTATTATATTTCCGGTTTAAGCGATGTCTTTGTCAAAAACTACAATAACAACGAATTGCCCCCATGTTCCGTTTTTGGGCCTGTTGACTCTGGGAGGAATTTATGTTGAGAAGTGGAGTTGTTTCTATTACCTTGAAAGAAAAATCCGCCGGGGAACTGCTACGCCTTGCGGCCAGGGCAGGGCTTGCGGGCATTGAATGGAGTGAGAATTATCACGTCAAGGCCGGCGATCCGGCCGCCGCGGCCCGTCTCCGAAAGGAAACCGAGTCCGCGGGACTCGGGGTGGTTTCTTACGGTTCTTATTTTCGACTGGGAACGGAAGAAAATTTCGGGGAAGTTTTTAAAAAGAGCCTTTTTACGGCGCGGGAACTGGGAGCGCCTGCTATACGTGTATGGGCGGGGAACAAATCATCCGCCGATGTTTCCGGGGACGAGTTTAATAGAATTGTCCGTGAATCAGCTGCCATCGCGGACATGGCGGCGGAATTTGGCATCAGGGTCGCTTACGAGTGGCACGGGAATACCCTGACGGACACAAACGAAAGCGCCATGAAACTGCTCGGCGCCGTAAACAACAGGAACATTTGTTGCCTTTGGCAGCCTTCCTCCCATCTGGACGAAGCCGCGCGCCTGGAGGGACTCGGGCTTTTAAAAGATAAGCTCTTAAACATCCATACCTACTATTGGGCGGATAGGCAACGCCGTCCCCTTGTGGAAGGCAAGGATGCCTGGAAAGAATATTTCAGGCTCATCGACAGAACACAGGATCACTACCTCCTTATGGAATTTGTAAAAGGCGACAGCCAAGAACAGTTCCTTGAGGATGCGGCGGTTTTAAAAGACTGGATAAAAGACTATAACCAGGCTTAGCGTCCGTGGCAATGTTTGTATTTCTTTCCGCTGCCGCAGGGGCAGGGATCGTTGCGTCCCACCTTGGGGTAAGAACGGACCACCCGGGCGGAATCGGGCTGGGCGGCGGCGCTGGCGCTCTGGGTATTGCCGGCGGCAAGACCGCCAAAGGAGCCCACGCTGCCGTGGCTGGCGGACTGGGCTGCCGCGACGGGCTTTCCCAGGGGGCGTACCGGGGCATTGCCTGAAACCTGGATACGCACCAGATGGAGCCGCGAGGCGATCTCCTGGCGGATCTCCTCGATCATGGTCTCGAATATCTGGAAACCCTCAACCTTGTATTCGGTAAGGGGATTCTTCTGGGCGTAGCTCCGCAGGTACACCGCTTCCCTCAGGGCTTCCATGTTTTCCAGATGATCCAGCCACTTGCGGTCTATCGCGTGGAGGTACTGTTCCCGGATGATCAGGTTAAAGTAGGCCGGGGGAATAAGGCTTTCTTTGTCGGTAATGTCCTTCTCAAGATCCGCGATGATGTTTTTTTCCAGCTCATCAGGATTTTTGAGGGCATTCCCGTCATCGGCCCTGAGGGTATAGCCGAATTTGGTGTGCAGAGATTCCGCCAGATTCCGGTATGCCCCCGCCGCGTCCCGGCGCTGGCCGTTCCGGTAAGTATTGAGCATTTCCGCCACCATATCCGCCGTGGCTTCGTTTACCCGGTTCCTGAGTTTTTCGTCCCGGAGTATCGCGTCCCGCTGTTCGTAGATAAACTTCCGCTGCTGGTTCAGCACGTCATCGTATTCCAGGAGATGCTTGCGGATTTCAAAGTTCCTCTCTTCCACTTTTTTCTGGGCGTTCTCGATACTGCGGTTAAGCAGGGGATGATAGATGGGCTCACCCCCTTCCATGCCGATGCGGCCCATGATCCCCTTGATCCTTTCCCCGCCGAAAAGGCGCATAAGTTCGTCGTCCATGGAGATGAAAAATTTCGACTTTCCCGGATCGCCCTGCCGGCCCGAACGACCCCTCAACTGGTTGTCGATACGCCGGCTTTCATGACGCTCGGTACCGATAACGTAAAGGCCCCCCAGATCCTTTACCTCCTGGTAATCTTTCTGCCATTTCTCGTACTCTTCCCGGTAGGCCGCGGCGTATTGTTCCGGGGTGGCGTTGGTTCCTATCTTTTTTCTCGCCCTGAATTCCGGGTTCCCCCCCAGTTTAATATCCGTGCCCCGGCCGGCCATGTTGGTAGCGATAGTCACCGCTCCCCTGGCTCCGGCTTCGGCGATAATCAGGGCTTCCCTGGCGTGGTTTTTGGCGTTCAGGACTTCGTGGCGTATCCCCCGGCGGGTAAGGAAGCTGGAGATAGCCTCCGATTTTTCGATGGATACCGTGCCGACCAGCATGGGCTGCCCTTTCTTGTAAGCTTCGGCAATTTCGTCGCAGAGGGCCTCGTACTTGTCCTTTTCATTGAGGTAGACCACGTCGTCCTCGTCATGGCGGGCCACCGGCAGGTTCGTAGGGATCACGGCCACATCAAGGTTATATATTTTATTAAATTCTACCGCTTCCGTATCGGCGGTTCCGGTCATTCCGGATATTTTCTCATACAGCCGAAAGTAGTTCTGAAAAGTTATGGTGGCCAGGGTCCGGTTCCGCTGGGCAATCTTGATCCGTTCCTTGGCCTCAATAGCCTGGTGAAGCCCGTCGGAATAACGGCGGCCGTAAAGGATACGTCCGGTGAACTCATCCACGATCTGCACCTGTCCGTCCTGGACAACGTAATCCACGTCGATGGTGAAAAGCTTATGGGCCCGCAGGGCCTGGGTAAAATAGTGGATATACTCAAAATTTTCTTCATCCACAATGGCGCCCTTGATAAGACCCCGTTTCTGCAGGATCGTCTCAATTTTGGCAAGCCCGGCGTTGCTAAAAGAGATAGATTTGTTCTTCTCGTTGATCTTGTAGTCCCCGACAACTTCCTCCCCCTGGGTTTCATCGGGGTATTCGTCGTTGGCCTTTTTCTTCACCTCCTCAAGGGAGGAGAGGAGCCGGTTAACCTCGGCGTATTTAAAAGTGTCGTCCTCCGCGGCGCCGGAAATGATCAGGGGGGTACGCGCCTCATCAATGAGAATAGAATCTATCTCATCCACCACGCAGAAATGGTGTCCCCGCTGAACCCGGCTTTCCAGGGAAAGATGCATGTTGTCCCGCAGATAGTCAAAGCCGAATTCGTTGTTGGTTCCGTAGGTTACGTCGCAGGCGTAGTTTTCCTTGCGCCGGGCATTGTCCATATCGGAAAGGATGGTGCCAACCCTCAGCCCCAGGTAGCTGAATATAGGCCTCATCCATTCGGCATCCCGGCCGGCCAGGTAATCATTTACCGTAACTACATGGATACCCTTGCCGGGGATGGCGTTGAGGTATACCGCGGCAACGCTCATCAGGGTTTTGCCTTCCCCGGTCTTCATCTCCACGATCTTCCCCTGGTGCAGCACGATGGAACCCAACACCTGGACATCGTAGGGCCGTTCCCCCAGGCAGCGCCGGGCGGCTTCCCGGGCCAGGGCAAAGGCTTCGGGGAGCAGATCGTCCAGACCCTCGCCTTTGGCGTAACGATCCCGAAACAGGGCCGTCATTTCGGGGAATTCAGCCGCCGGAAGGGCCGCGGCCCAGGCTTCCTTTTCATTTACCGCGTGGAGTATGGGAAGAAGCGCCTTCAGGTCCCGTTCGTGCTGGGAGCCGAAGAGAGCTTTAATAAATTTATCAAACATAGAGTAAATGTACCGTGGGGGGTGTGGATTGGCAAGGGCCGGCGGGCCCCGGCGCGGCAGACCGCCCGGTATCCGGAACGCAGAACCGCTATCGGATCGGAGGCTCTTCTTAAATTTAAAGCTTGCTTTCTCAAAAACGGGAGTTTTGGGAAAGCTTCCGGCATCAGAAATATTAAGCGGGGCTGATTCAGCCTTTAATACGGATCTATTCCGCGAAAACCGCTTTCAGGGAAATCGCGAGACCCGGCAGTATGTCCGACAGGGCGGTGTCATTTTCCCCGTAAGCCAGGGTATCCATGCCGCCTTCCCGGAAGCGGTGGACATGGATGATCTTTTCCTCCGGGGCGACCACCCAGTACTCCCGCACTCCGGCCACCCGGTAGAGGTCGAATTTTCTCTCCATTTCTATCACCGTGTTGGAAGGGGAGAGTATCTCCACCACCAGGTCCGGCGCGCCCCGGCAGCCTTCGGGGCCCCGTTTCTTTTCATCACAGATCACCGCCAAGTCAGGCTGAACCACCGTATCGTCATTTTCATCTTCTTCATAAAAAAGCCGCACATCGTACGGAGCGGGATATATTTTACAGGGTTTTCCCTCAAGAAAAATGTAAAATTTTGCCGCCAGCGCCACCAGGATTGACTGGTGTACCGCGTTCGGGGCGGACATGGCATAGGCAACGCCATAGATAAGTTCGTACCGCTCCCCTTCTTTGAGATCCCATTCCCTGTAGTCCCTGTAGGTCCACAGCCTTTCTTCTTTGACCAAAATTTCCGGCATTTCAGGCCCCCTTCGGTTATCCAAGTATAAAATACCCAATCCCCGGCCGCAAGCGGCGGCGCGGAGCGGCGAAGAAGCGTCCGTGTTTGTCGATGCTCGGCAACGGGTGAAAATTTATCCGGAATCATGTATACTGACAGGACTTTATGAAATTTTTTGCCTTTTTATTTAGCCTGTTTAGCCTGTTTAGCCTGTTTTTGGGCGCCTGCTCCCGGGGAGATGTGGTTTCCGTGGCCCGGGAGGATCTTTTTACCCTGGATATCGGGCGGCTGGAGGATCAGCTTGCCCTGTACGATCTTGAGGGCGACCGGGGGATAAGCCAGGCCAGCCTTGCCATGCGGGAGGGTCTTTTTTATATTTCCGACGGAAACGGCCAGAAGATAGCCCGTTACAACTCCTACGGGGATCTGCTTTTTATGATCTACAACGAGGAAACCAATCCGGCGCCTTATTCCCTAAAGACCAATATCGAGGACAGCGCCCGGGTAACCCGCTGGGCTTTTTCTTACCCCCTGCGCTCCCCGGGAAGGATCGTGGTGGATTCCCGGAAACATATCTATGTGGAAGAACGGCTCCCCGACGACCGTTACGGCTACGACGGGGAAAACAGGGCTCTGTTGGACAGTATCGTTCTCCACTTCGACGCGGACGGCCGCTTCGTAGAGTATCTGGGGCAGGGGGGAATCGGGGGAAGCCCCTTTCCCCGGATAAGCGGGCTTTACAGCTCGGTGGAGGATGAACTTGCGGTGGTCTGCCGTATTTCCACCGGCTGGAATATTTACCGGTTTGATTCTTCCGGTTCGGCTCTTTCCCAGGTGCGGCTTACGAACAGCGCCGTGCCGGTTCCCCCGGATTGGCCCGATGTTTCATCTTCCGTTGACGCTATCATGAGCGCCCCGGATAACCGCGGTCTCTATATCAAGGTTGATTATTACCGGGATACCTTTGACGAATCCACCAGCACCCGTACCGGGAACGAACCCTACGGTTCCATCATCTGGATCATGAACGAAAACGGAATCTATACTGATAGTGTGGAAGTTCCCCTGCTGGAACATAGTTTTGACGATAACGGCCGCAAGGTTAGGGCCCGGATGCTCTACTTTATGCTTGGGGTAATTCGGAAAGGCAGGGTGTTTCTCGGCTTTCCGGAAGATGCCGGGTATTCCCTGGTAATCTTGAACACCGACTCCGCTTCTTCCGGGGAAAGCCAGCACGGGGTAATCCGGGTCAACCAGGACGAACTCCAGCTAAACAGTTTCAACCTTTCCGGGGACGGTATTCTCTCCGCCCTCCTGGTAAGTGATTATAACGCGAAGCTTGTCTGGTGGCGTACCGACAAGATGCTGGGGGAGCCCCAATGAACGGCGACGCCCTTATCTTTGCCGGCCCTGCCCGAGCCATGGACGCGGAGGCCGCTTCCCGGTGGTTCTTCGATTCTTTCGCCCTGGTGGAAGCCGCGGGCCGCCGGGCCGCCGAAGTATTGCTTGCGGCCTTTCCCTCCCTCTTTGGCGCTTCTTCCGGAAAGCCCGGCGTCGTGGCCCTTGCCGGTTCGGGAAACAACGCCGCCGACGCCCTGGTGATCCTGCGGACCCTGATCCTGGCGGAACGGGCGGCGCCTGAAAAGGCGGCGGTGGTGATCGGTAAAATCCCCGGCCCCGGGGAACGGACTCCCCGATCGGAGGCCTTCCGTTCCCTGGAAAAGATGGGCGTCAGGGTTTTCCCTCTGGGGGCCGATCCCGATCCGGCGCTGGGTGAAATTCTCCGCCGGGCGGATCTCCTCATCGACGGCGTTGCCGGGACGGGGCTGGAGGGGCCCTTGCGGGGCCCTCTTGCCGATCTGGTTGGACAGGTAAATTGTCTTGCTGCCGGCGCGGACGGCGGAAGGCGGCCCCTGGTAGTGTCCGTGGATCTGCCTTCGGGAAATTCGGATCACCGGAAGGAGGGGGAGCCGGTTCTTTCCGCCGACGCCACCCTGGCCATAGAGCCTATGAAATTCTGCCTCTACGATCCCGCCGCCCGGCCCCGGGCGGGAAAGATCCTCCCCGTAAGGGGTATCTTTCCCCGGGAGCTGACGGAAAAATACCGGGCGGCGGAACTGATCTCCTGGGACCGGGCCGCTTCACTGATCCCCCCGGTAAAACGGAACGCCTACAAGTACAGCCGGGGCTTGCTTGAGATCCGCGCCGGATCGTCGGGCGCTTCCGGGGCCGCCCGGATCGCCGCCAGGGCCGCCCAGGCTGTAGGAACGGGGCTTATCCGGCTGGTGGCGGATCCGCAGATCCATCAGCCCCTGGCCGCCAACGCCGGGGGCCTTATGGTGGTTCCCTCTGAGACAGGGGGTGAAGTCCTGGGGATCGGCGCCGCGCCGGAAGGGGTTTCCCGTTTTAAGCCTCACGCCGTTCTGCTGGGTCCCGGCTGGGGCAAATCGCCGGCTCGCCGGAAGATTCTGGAAGAAGCCCTGGCGCTGGAGGAGGCCGGTATCCCCCTTATCCTTGACGCCGACGCCATTGGCCTTGCCAAGGGCAGGGTGTTTCACGGCAGCGCCCTGCTTACCCCCCATCCGGGGGAACTGGCCGCCTATGGGGACATTCCCAAAGAGGATCTTCTGGCCCATCCCGCGCCCCTCCTCCTTTCCCTTGCCCGGGAAAAAAAGGCGGTTGTCCTTTTTAAGACCCATGTAATGTTTGTGGCCGCCCCGGACGGAAGGCTGGGCCTGGTAGACGGTATGGCGCCGGTTCTGGGCGCCGGGGGCAGCGGCGACCTTCTGGCGGGCTTCTGCGCCGGCATAGCCGCCCGCTGCCTCGCGGTGAACCGGGATGATTCCGGCGGGGCCGCGGCTTCCGCGGCCCCATCCCGGGAAACCCCGTCTCCCGATTTGTATGCCTGCGCCCTGGCCGCCGCGGCGCTTCTGATCAGGGCCGCGGAAGACCCCCTTCTGGCCGGCCGTTTTACCGATCCCCTGGAACTGGCGGATAAGGCGGCGGATATAGCGGGAAGGGCCTGGCTGCCGTCCTGGTCCGGGGGAGCCGGTTTTTGGGGAGAACCCCATGAGTGACGGATCTTCCGGCGATAAACCTTCCCGGCCCAACCCCGGCAGGGAGCTTACGGAAAACAAGCCCGGGGAAGACGAGCTGGTTTTTTATTATTCCCGGGAAAAACGGCTGGCAAAAGCGCCCCAACGGGTAAGGGCCCTCTACGAAGAATCGGCCCCGCCGAAATTCAACCTTTTCCGGCCTCTTGTCGCCACGAAACCCCTGGCCATGCTTTTTACCACCGTGCTGATCCTCTCGGCGATCAGCGCGATTATCGCGTTTTCGGGCATCGCCGGCGGGAGCCACAAGTTCCAGGGAAACAGTATTACTGTGGACGCTCGGCGGTACCAGGGAACGGTGATAGTTACGATTCAGAAAAAACCGGACCGGGAGGAACGGGCCGCGGAGGACGGCTTGACAGACATCCTGATAAATCCCGTTCAGGGGAGGGGAGGGGAGGGTTCCGGTTTTTCCCACCGTCTCTTCTTCGGTTCCGGAAAAGAAGAGGAATTCCGTATAGTCGTACCGTTTGACAGTTCGGAACTGATCTTCCGCCTGCAGGGAGAAAGGGAGCGTCTTGAATTTAAAGTTAAGGCGCGGTAATATTTTGGAAAGACGGGGAGAGCATGATACAGTTGTATTTTTTGTCCATTCTGTTTGACGCGGCAGCCGGTTTTGTCCTCTTAAAAGGAGATTCGGGGGATGAAAGCTCCCTGGAGACGGAATTCCGTTTTTCCTTCCGGAGTGAAACATTCAGACTGCTTCTGGGGATTTTAACCATAGTCGTCGGTCTTCTTAAGCTTCTTTCCCCGGTAGAGGGTAACATACCGGTCCTGGGGGATCTGATCCCGGCTCTCGCGGGTTTGGGGGCGGGTTTTGTCATCCTTGTAGGGTATTATCAGAGCCAGTCCAGCCTTGACGATACGCGGGGTTCCAAAATCACTGGGACTGTGTCACGGAACCGCAAATGGGTGGGTTTCGCCGCTCTCGGCGCGGCGGCGATTCACTTTCTCTTTCCCCAGGCGTTTCTGCTGTAGATCCGCCAAAAGCTGCGGGCAGGATAGCCAAAGCGGTGAATTCGGTAGCGGGTATCGCCCGGGAAGGGAACAGGTACTTTATAGCCCGGCGTGTCTCCGGCGGCGCTATGGGCGAAAAATGGGAATTTCCCGGCGGAAAAGCCGAAGAGGGGGAGAGCGACGCGGATGCCCTTATCCGGGAATACGCGGAGGAATTTTCAGTCCCCGTCCGGGTGGGGAAATTTTTGGGAACCGCCTCCTTTATCCATAAAGGCCGGCAGCGGATACTCAACGCCTACAGCATTAGCTTTCTAAAGACCAATTTCAGTCTCAACGAGCATACCGAATGGCGCTGGGCGACCTTCGAGGAAATGGAAGGGCTTGATTTTGTGGACTCTGACCGAAAACTCTTTGGGTTTCTAAAAACGGATAAGCGCCCGGAGACTTGAGTCCAGGGTCTGCCACGCCGCTCCCGGGGGATAGCCCGCATAAAGGCCATCGCCTGTTTGTTCGTAAGAAACGCCGTGGAGCATCCTCATATAACGCCAGGAAACATATAGTCCCGCGGAAAACCACTTATTGAAATTAAAAACAAACTCTCCGCCGGGCTCCAGGTACAGGCCGCCTAAAATATAATCATTGTACCGTATACTCCTCTTGTGGTGCTCATCCACCCCGGTGAAGTAAAGAAGGGGGCTTGAGCGGAGGGAAAGGCCGGCGGAAAAACGGGGATGGAAAGCGCAGGAAAGGGAAAGGCCAAAGTGGAGAACCAGCCATTCCTGGGTATAACTCACGACCTCACCGGATATGGGTACTTCCGGATCCGAATCCTCAAGGGGTAAGTCGTCCTTTTTCGCGTATTTCGTATAACCGTCAAAAGCGTTCCACTTTATATGGGTGTACGCCGCTCCCAGGAAAGGCTTAAGCAGGACGCGGGACCCCAAGGGCAGAGTAATTCCCCCCAGAAAACTATGAAACCACGCTTCCTCTATTTTGGAGTTGTGGCGCGAATAATGGGAAAGCATGCCATTCCAGGCCAGCCAGTCCCGATCTTCCATGATCCCGGCCGTTATGGGAAAACCGAACTTCAGGCTTATGGAGTAAAAAAAACCAGGATTTTTTTTGGGGGAAACATCAAGGACTAAGCCGGAATAAACCAGGGGCTTTATGTCCCAGAGGAGTTCGCTTTGATAAGCGCCGCTCCCTTCGTCTTCGTACAGTATTTCCTCGCCCTGCCCATAGAGAAAACCGATGGCGGGACTCACGGAAAAATAATAGGGAAAATCCCCGGCTTCAGGTTTATCCGCCTCCGTTTGACCTTGCAGGGCAAGAGGGAAAACCAGGGTTCCCAAAAGCAAAGCCGTGGAAATGCTGACGAAACGCCGAAAAGCCGTTATATTTTTCACTATAATGAGCATAAATACTTTTCTTTTTCGTAATCAAGATCGAAACCCCGCGGTTCAACCGGGCCGGAAATTTTGCCGTCCGGCCCTCCCTTTTTTCACGCTGGTTTTTTTTACCCTGGTTCTTTCCCCGGCCTGCAGCCGGAACAACCGCGAGGTGGTTCTTACCCCGCCGCTTACCCCGCCCCTCTCCCGGCCGGTAATAGGCTACGGGGTGATCAACAAATCCTACACTCACCTGACGGAAACGCCCGATCGCGCGGGGGCGGCCCGGGGTTATCTGAGGCGCGGTTCGGTGATCCGTGTTATCGAGCGCCGCTCGGTGATCGCCGCGGATCGGGCGGAGTCCTGGGTGCTGGTGGAAGGAGATTCCCGGGGCTGGCTTCCCGAGGACGAGGTGGATATCTATGACAACGAAGGACAGGCTCGTACCGCCGCGGAACTCAACTCAACCGGAACCCCAAGCCCATGAACAACTGGTTTTCCTGGCTTGTCCCTCCCCTGGTGGGGGCTTTTATCGGTTTTTTGACCAATGTGCTGGCCATCAGGATGCTGTTCCGGCCCCTCAAGGCCGTCCGGATCTTCGGTATACGGCTCCCCTTTACGCCGGGCATCCTCCCCAGGGAACGCCGCCGGCTTGCGGACAGCATCGGGCGGATGGTGGAGCGGGAACTCCTTACCCCGGAGATACTGAGGGAACGTTTTGCCGACCGGGAATTCAGGGAAAAGTGCCGCCGGGGACTGACCGTTTATACCAGGCGTCTCCCCGTCCTTTTTAACCAGTTGGCGGAAGAAATGTATCCCCTGGCCTGGCGGGGTCTTATCGATTTTTTATACGAACCGGATATCCATGCCAGGCTGGAAGCCCAGGGGCACGCCTTTATTGACAACACCGTATTTATGCTTCCCCCGCTGCAGAGGTTCCTTGTCACTTCCGGGCAGTTTGACCGGAGTCTTCACGATAAAATGCCGGAAATTATTGACGGGCTTATCCAAAGGCTGGAGGTTCTGGGAAACGATGAGGGGCTCAGGGAAGAGATTCTCTCCTATGCCTCGGATAAGCTGTTTGGCGGCGGGGCGCCTGACGCCGCCGGGGGGGAAGACAGTCTTGAAAACAGGATAACAGAAAAACTGTTTAAGGCCCTGGAATCCCGGGCCGAAAGTATCCTTGAGGCCATTGACGTGCGGAACCTGGTCTCGCGGCGCATTGACTCCCTGGACATGCTCCGGGTGGAGGGGATAATCCTCGACGTGATGGCGGATCAGTTCAAGTGGATAGATATTTTCGGCGGCCTCTTAGGTTTCTGCATCGGCCTCTTCCAGGTTCTGTTTTCCCGGGCCCTGGGGGGGCCTTAAAGCCCCCCGGCGATCTGTCCCAATTGGCCGCAGGCGCCGGCTACGGCCCGGCCTTTGCGGTAACGCAGGCTTACTGTAAGCCCCCTGCTTTCGAGTTCCGCGGTAAAATTCCGCAGCTCGGCGGGGGAAGGTTCCCTCAGCGGGCGGCCTTCAAAGGAAAGCCCTTCTACCGGGTTCCAGGGTATCAGGTTTACTATCGCCCCGATCCCTGACGCGAAGGCCGCCATGGCGGCGGCTTCCTCTTCGCCGGTGTTAAGACCCCCCAGGAGAACGGCCTCCAGGGTGACCCTGCGGCCTGTTTTTTGCTGGTAGTATAACAGCGCGTTTTTAAGGAGGGGGAGGGGGTTTTCCCTCCCTATGGGCATCAGGCGATTCCGCAGTTCCTCCCTGGCGCTGGTAAGGGAAAGGGCAAGCCGTACCGGAGGCCCCTTGTCCGCCAGATCCCGTATGCCCGCGACAATCCCGCTGGTAGAAACGGTAACCCTCCGGGGGGAAATTCCCAGCCCCCGGGGATCAAACAAGATCCCCAGCGCCCGGCGGAGTTCTTCCAGGTTGAGCAAAGGTTCCCCCATGCCCATAATTACGATGTTTGAAACGGCAAAACGGGAGTTCAGGTAGAAAAATTGTTCGATTATTTCCCCGGAAGAAAGGTTGCGGGCAAAACCCAGGGAACCGGTTTTGCAGAACACGCAGCCTGCCGGACAGCCGGCCTGGGTGGAAAGACAGGCGGTTTTACGGCCCTCCCCATCGGAAAGAAGCACCGCCTCTATCCGCTGCCCGTCGCGGAGTTCAATCCGCAGTTTTACTGTTCCATCAGGATCGGCAAGTTCAGCGGCAATCCCGCTGCTTCTGAGGACAAAACGGGATTCCAATTCTTCCCGCAGGTCTTTACCCAGATCGGACATAAGCGCGAAAGAAGAAACTCCCCGGGAGATCCACTTGAAGATCTGTTTCGCCCGGAACGGCGGAAGGGGTTGAAGCAGGGAGGAAAGCTCTTCCAGGGACAGGCCGGAAACGGCTATACGGGCCGGTATATCAGGGTTTGATTTTTTCAAGCGCTTCTATAACGCCGATATTACGGATGCCCGTTTTAAGGAAGTCCTCCAAAACTTCCACCGCCCGGTGTTTTTCACCCTTCTTCAGACAGCAGTCCGCCAATTCCAGATAGAAGCGGTAATTTTTGGGATCCTGCTGGATAAGCCGGCGCAGGGACGCTTCCGCTTCGTTGTAGCGGCCCTCGGCCTTGGCCACCATGGCGAGGCCCAACACCGCGTAGGTGTCAAATTCTATGTTCAGGGCCTGTTCGTAATATTTCGCCGCTTTATCCAGATCCCCGATATGCCGGCAGGCATCGCCGACCCTGGTAAGGATTACCTTGTTCCGGGGGTCCTGGTCCAGGATACGGTTCCAGTATTCAAGGGAACGATCCTGCTGGTTCATTCCCCGGAAACAGTCCGCCAGACCGAAAAGGGCGTAAAAGTTGGAGGGCTCCCTCTGGAGGGCCATTTGAAAATAGATAACTCCTTCCTTAAAGGTTTTCAGCTTCCGGTGGCAGTTCCCGATAGAGGTGAGTACCCGGATATCCACATTCTCCCGGTTTGCCTGGAGCATCTTCTCCCAGTAAAAAAGGGCGTCCCGGTACTCCTTGAAATCGTAATGCAGATGCCCCAGACCGATGATGGCGTAGGGATTCCACTCCTCCATTTCCAGCACCTTGAGGTACACGGCCTTGGAATGCTTAAAATCCCGGACCTTCCGGTAAGCGTCGGCAACCCTGGTAAGAACAGTAATATTTTTATCGTCGTGGAGAAGGTATTGCTCCCAGATCTCAATAGCCTTGTGAAACTGGTTAAGGGCTTTGTAGCAGTCCGCCAGGCCAAAAAGGGCGTAGTTGTTTCCCGGATGATGGGCCAGGCAGCGCTGGTAATAGGCCGCCGCCTCCCGAAAAGTTCCCCTTTTGCGAATCGCGTCTCCCATGCCGACTAGAGCATAATTGTTGGCATCGTCAACGGCGAGAATGCGGTTAAAACACTCTATCGCTTCGAAAATTTTGTTTTCCTTGAGCAGCTGGTAGCCTTTTTTTGATAACTCGGAGATCTCGGCGATATCCAGCTCTCCATTTACCTGCTCAATTTCGTTTGTTTCATTCATTGGATTGATCCTCTTTTTCTTCCTGTAAAAGATTTTTTATGAGAGAAGAAAGTTGCTTGATGATAAGTTCAGATTTGATGTGATCCGGCGCAATCCAATACATGCGCAAAGCGTCAAGGATTCGTCCTTTTGATTTGTAGTAATCCCCTATTCGGGAAAGACCGTCGGAATACCCTGTGGTTAAAAAAATCCTTCTGGCTCCCTCAATATCGCCCTGATTGTAAAGCATATTACCTTTTCGATTCAACGCGACTTTCTGTGCGCCATCTGTCAGGGGAGGGGCCGTGGTCTTTACGAACACATTTTGTTCTTTAAACCGTTCAAACGTCTTTTTATAATCCATTTCAAATCCGATTACATTTTTAAATATATCATGTCTTATTGGATTTGTCAAAAAAAATATCCCAAATGCCTTAAATTCATACAAGGAGCTTGCGCACCCGGAGGAACTCAACCACGGATCTGCCGTACTCTTTTACCTGTTCCTTTTGTACGAAACGGATATCAGTTTCAAAAAAATCTTCCCTGGGACGGTGGAGCAGCATAAGGGAGCCGTCTTCTGCCAAAGGGGACGCGGCAATGTCCCGAACCAGGTTCCATTTATACCGGTAGGGAAAGGGGGGATCGCAAAAGACAAAGTCAAAACTCCGTTTGGCCCGTCTGACGTAAAGCTCTGCGGCCATAAAGCGGCAGTTTACCCTGATCGGGGAGATAGATACGTTTTTCAGAAGGGTAGCCCGTTTTACCCGGTCCATTTCCACCGCTTCGACATAAGACGCTCCCCGGGACGCCGCTTCCAGAGCGATAATGCCGGTCCCGCTGAAAAGATCGAGAAATGACGCGCCTGAAAGATCCCCCAGCACGGCAAACACCGACTCCCGCATCCTGTCCATGCTGGGCCGGATGACCCCTTCGGGTACTTCGACCCGCCGGCCCTTCAAAACGCCCCCGGTAATCCGCATATCCCCTCAGAGTCCGGGCGCCGGCTAGAAATCCCTGAGAAGTTCGCTGAGTTCGTCGGAACTCACCGCCCCTTCCAGGATGGTTTCTTCCTCATGATCTTTGTTTTCCCCGATGGTTTTTTGCCTTTCCTGGCTGCGACCCTGCAGGATGCGGATCTTTTCCCGGATTAGGGGGAAGTTAAGGGCGGATATATTGCCGGAACCGTTCTGAAGGACAGAGAGAACCTGGGTAAACTGGGATTCCAGATCGGCAAGGTTTACGAATGTCTCGTTTCGATCCATAAGGCGTTCGTTTGCCATAAGATTTCCCAAAAGCATATCCAGGGTATGATCCACGAAAGCGATATCGTCCATGGTTTTTTCCAGAAACAGCTCGGGATCCGTATCGAGGATAAGGAGATCCCGAATTCCCCGTATTCTCGCGGCAATGATAAATATATTGTCTTCAAAATTGACCCGTTTATGCATAATTGTATCTATTATCGGCAGCGCGGATAAAAGTGTTTACCGAAAGCATTCGCCGTCGAAACAGAGTACCCGGGGCTTAAAGATCTGCCCCGAACAAACAAATGGAAAAGCGGTCATTACCAATAACGGGCAGCCCCAGGCAATTATGGTTAAAGTGGGCACGCCTTCCTTTGGAAGTACCCTGTCCTTGCCGCGAAAGCTTGAATTTACGCAAAATCTGACTGAACCGCGGCTAAAGTCCCCGCGTAAGGGTAATTCAAACATGACGTCGGATGAAATCAACGGGGAGATCGCCGCCGCCCCTGCGGGAGGGCGGAACAAATAAGTCCATGACAAAACCTGACGGCATCCTATGGGCGGTCCTGGATGCCGATATCCTTGTATCCGCTCTCCTTTCCGCCGGGCCGGCCGCCTTTATCGTCGATCGGGTTGCCGGGGAAAGAATCCGCCCCTGTCTAACCGATTCCGGGGAGCTTAAAGGGCGGCCCAAGAAAAGCTTTCCCCGCAATCAGCATAACTCGCGCGAGGCGCCGATATTCTGAAATCCCGTGCGTTTTTTAAAAACCGGCTGATTTTAAAAACGATTTTTAAAAAAGCGGTAAAATACTTAAAAAAAGTATTTCTGCGTTCCGGAAAGTCCAGCCGGAATCTTTAGAAATACTCCGCTCCGGATAATTTTTATTATTACTATATTACACTAAAGGGCAGAATATATTATATTTCATATTAGGGTATACACAAGGAGTTATCTATGGCAGATTCAAATGATTTTGTAAAATGGGGCAAACGGTATTTAACGAACATTCCCCTTATCGACGAGCAGCACCAGGAACTTATCCGCATAACCAACGAGCTTTACCGTGAATGCCGGAAGGGGAGCGCTATTGCCCGATCCTCTTATAAGAACACTTTAAAAGACATTGTTGATTATGTGGTAATTCATTTTTCCACGGAAGAAAAAATGATGGAAATCGTAAAATACCCCGAATTGATGGCGCATAAAAACCAGCACGAAGGATTCGTCAAAAAAATACTGGAAGATACAAAGAACTTTCAGGAGGGCAAGACATTCGTACCCAACGTGTTTGTCCGCTACCTCAGGGATTGGATCTTCTCCCACATAGCCATAGAGGACAAACATTATGCCGACTATATCTTCAGCCTTAAAAAACAGGGGCTCCTCGAAGGTGTTTTTTCTTCCTCCAAAGCCCGGCGTCGGGCTGCTGATTGACAGCTTGGAAGCCAGGCCGTACAATAGATTTGTTTGACAACCCGGTTGCTTGTCTGCCAACCAGCGGTTGGCTTGCGAGTCTTGCAAAATGTTCCGTATTTTGCTGTTTCCAAGCGGAAATTAAGGAGGGACTATGGATTTTCAAGCGGTTCCGGCCGGGTGGTTGTCTGTCCTGCCGCCAATTATTGCCATTTCGCTGGCCTTGATTACCAAAGAAGTCATTTTCTCGCTTTTATTGGGTATCCTTTCGGGAACCCTGATTTACAGCGTCCTTGCGGGACTAGGGGCGGCGGGGACGCTGCATATTACGATTGACTTGATGATCGCGAAGGTTGGCGTAAACGCTTCCATGGTGATCTTCCTGGCAATGCTTGGGGCGCTGGTCGTGTTGATCACCCGGGCGGGCGGTTCGGCGGCCTACGGAAACTGGGCGGCAAAAAGACTGAAAAGCAAACGGAGCGCGGGTTTCGCCGCCGGACTCCTGGGTATTCTGATTTTTATTGACGATTATTTTAACTGCCTGGCGGTAGGTACGGTGATGAAGCCCGTTACCGACAAATACAATATGTCCCGGGAAAAACTCGCCTACATTATTGACGCCACCGCGGCGCCGGTGTGCATCATCGCGCCCATCTCGTCATGGGCGGCGTCGGTCATATCCTATTATCCCACCCAGACGGGAATCACGGGCATGCAGGCCTTTGTGGGTTCCATTCCCATGAACCTGTACGCGGTACTTACCCTTACCATGGTATTGTGGCTCAACCTGCGGAAAAACGGCGACTTTGGTCCCATGGCGCGGGCGGAGCGCGACGCGGAGGAGCGGGGAGTATCCGGGAACATTACTGATACCGGAAACGACTTGGTCGATAAAGAAAAGATCTCCAAAAGGGGAACGGTGTTTGACCTTATTGTACCCGTGCTGTTTTTGGTAATTTTTTCCGTGCTGGCGATGCTTTACTACGGCGGTTTTTGGGAAGGCAAAAATCTTTTTGACGCCTTCGGCGACACGGACGCCGGCGCGGCCCTTGCCCTGGGAGGGTTTGGCGCGCTTTTTGTGGCTTTTTTCGTTTTTGTTCCCCGTAAATTGATGAGTTTTACCGAATTCTTTGCCGGGATCGTGGACGGGGTAAAATCCATGGTGAGCGCCCTCATCATCCTGTCCCTGGCCTGGACTATCAGCGGGGTATGCCGGGATCTTCTGGCGACAGGCCCGTATGTGGCGGACCTGGTACAGCGGTCGAATCTCCCGGTGGTGCTGATCCCCGCGATCATGTTTGTCATAGCGTCGGGCCTGTCGTTCGCCACCGGTACCGCCTGGGGTACTTTCGGCATTCTCATCCCCATCACGATTGCGGTCTGCGATATTGTGGCGCCTTTTCTTTCGGTTACTTCGCTTTCGGCGGTTCTCGCGGGCTCGGTGTTCGGCGATCATTGTTCCCCCATTTCGGACACCACAATCCTTTCTTCTACCGGCGCGGGCTGTAACCACATGAGCCATGTGGCAACCCAGATACCCTCTGCCCTTACGGTGGCGGCGGTCTGCTTTGCCGGCTATATTGTCGCGGGAGTTACCGCGCCCCTTGGGTTTGGGCTCAGCGTCGGGATTACGCTGCCCATCTGCCTGGTATTGCTGTGCGGCATTCTGATCGCCCTTCCAAAGCTCATGCCGGGTACTTCCCGGCGCTGAGTAAGAAATATGTTCTAGGGCCTGTTCTTTTTCGTAACGATGAGTCTTTCGGGCAGCCATTTCAGGAGGCACGCGGCCAGGGCATCGGAATCCATCGGTTTTGAGAGGAAGTCGGTGAAGCCGTTGGACAGGAACATCTCCCGGGCGCCGCTGACGGCGTTGGCGGTTAAGGCGATTATGGGCACATTGGCCCGTGAACCGCCCATGGCCCTGATCTGATGGGTCGCCTCAACGCCGTCCATTTCGGGCATCATGTGATCCATGAGGATAAGGTCGTAATCGTTTTTGACGGCCAGTTCAATCGCCTCAACGCCGCTTTTTGCCCTATGGGGATCGATGTCGTAGACGTTGAGGAGGAAGGTCGCCACCTCCAGGTTGATGTCGATATCGTCCACCAAAAGCACCCGGGCTTCCGGCGCGGTGAACTCCACAAGCAGAGGTTCTTTCCGGGGAAGATCCGCCGGGCTGCCTGTCTTTAGGGGCAACACGGCGGTAAACACGGACCCCTTGTTATATTCGCTTTCAACGGTGATGGTTCCCTTCATCATCCCGCAGAGTCTTTTTGTGATAACCAGGCCCAGGCCCGTACCGACGATCTTTTTGTTCCGTACCGGGTCAAGCTGTTCAAAGGCGGTAAAGAGCCGGGGGAGGGCGTCCTGCCGTATGCCGATGCCGGTATCTTCCACGGCGAAGCGGATAAGCGCCGTGTCGCCCGGCGAGTCTGTCCAGACCCTGAAGCTTACCCCTCCCTTTTCCGTGTACTTGAGGGCGTTGTTCAGCAGGTTGGTAATAATTTGGCTGATCCGTTTTTCATCCCCGTAAACCACTTCCGGAAGATCCTTTCCCCATTCGCAGTGGAACTCCAGTTTTTTATCCAGGAAAAGGAGTTCAAACATATTCTGCAAATGCTGCAGCAAGCCCGGCAGGCTGAAGTATTCGGGGATAAGTTCCAGTTTTCCCGCCTCTATCTTGGAGAAATCGAGAATATCGTTGATGAGGCCCAGGAGGAGCCGGGAGGAATTTTCAATATTCTTAAGATAGCCAAGCTGTTGTTTATCCAGGCTGGTGCTTCTCAGCATGGCGGAGACGCCGATGATGGCGTTCATGGGAGTGCGGATTTCATGGGATACGGTGGCCAGAAAATCCGACTTCGCGATATTGGCCCGTTCCGCTTCCCGCTTTGCCGCCAGGAGTTCGGTGCTATCGTAAAACAACACCATGATCCCCATGGGCCGGCCCTTGTCGTTTATCATGGGTGTTACCTGTATGCTGTAATCCCGGGGATTGCCGTCCCTGCCGAAATCAATGGTCTCATTGGCGAGGATAGGTTTTATCCTTATGAAGGTTTGGCTGTATATGCCGTCGATTTGGGCAAGAAAATCGCGGGATGTAAAGGGGGCAAAAAGCGTGTTATAGGTAAAGCCCTGTATGATGCCGAAGCCGGGAATATGACTGCGTTTCAGAAAGACATCGGTACAGTATACTATCTTTCCGTTCTGGTCAAAAAGCATGATGATATCCGGGCAGTTTTCCAGAAGAAGGTTCATGTATTTTTCAAGTTCGGACTTTTTATCGGCCACCATCCTGCTTAAATTTTCTTTCACCGCTTCGGCAACCTTGTTGCGATCTATGGTGATGTTAGCCAGTTTGAGTTCACGTTCCAGTTTTTTTATGGTTATCTGCGCTTTTTTTAACTCATTCCGCAGGTTCTCCGGTTCACCCATAAGTCCAGATCTTTGGCTCCATTCCAAGCAGGGTCTCAGAAAATACAGATTATAATAGTATCGTTGTGGCTTCGGTTATAGACGGCCCTATCGCTTCCGTATACCGGACACAGTTCGGTACCGGAGTAGGCGAAATGAAAGGGCAGTTTGTTCTCCAGCACTTTCTTAACCTTTTTCATTTCCGCGGCGGTATCAAAGCCTTGTACAAAAAAGCGGCCCACGCAGGAGAAAATCAGCATGCCGTGTTTGCTGCCGTTGCTTTCCCCTATTGCCAGGGCGAGCTTCAGGGTTTCTTCGGTGGTATTGAGCACCTCTTCCGCGTTAATGCCGCCCACCGTCAGGGAGGCTCCCACAGGCATCTTTCCGCCGCAGACCGCGTAGCCTTCCGGGGTAATGGCGAACATGACCCGTATAACCGGCTGGGCGCCGTCGTTGTAGTCCAGGATAAAGGGGAAGGAGTTGATCCCTTCGATGATTCCATCCTTGTTTTTTGACAGCCCCAGGCTGCTAAGATAATCCGCCACCGAAACGCCGTTGACTTCCTGGAGCTGGTTTCCATGGGACGCGGTAACCACTCCCTTTTCCCGGAAGATTTTGTTTTCGGAAATACCGCCGACAATAAAGGAGGGGTTAATATTGCCGTAGACCAGGGCAAACACAAAACGATCCCGGAACGTTTGTTCGTTTAAAATGGTCTGGGATTCATGGTAATCCGTGTTATGATCCACCGCGAGGGTACCGAAGACAGGCACGTTACCGGTAATATCAGTCCAGGCTTCCGCGAAGAAGTCGCCGCTTACGTTCATCAGAAGGGGAGCGAAAGCGAGCATAAAGGCGGGCTTTTCCCGCCTGGTTCCGGTGGTTTTTTCATAGGCCCGGCGGAGCAGTTCCGGATCTTCCCCGGTAATGGGCTCGGTAAGGCCGGTGACAAATTCAATCTCGTCGCTGGTTAGGATGCTCAGGATCAGAAGGGTTTCTCCCTGGACATCCCCGTCTTCACTGGCCAATGTGGTGGCTCCCAGAATTTCAAAAGGCAGTTTTTTCGCCAGTTCCTTTATTAAACCGGAGCTGATAAAATCGGCGAAACAACTTATCAAGCCGATGGAATATTTCCGCAGCCCCTTTCCCGCCTCGATCTGGGCTATAAGCTCCGCCGCCGCCGCCTCGGTATCGTCGATTTCCCCCGTATGGGCCGTTATCATTTCAATCATACCCATAGTATACAACGATAAGGCCAGGAAATGAAGGACAATTTTATAGCCCGATAATCGGGGCTTTTTTGCATAAAGGGGCGCCAGGCCGCCCCGTGCAAAAAACCCGCTCCCGGCAGGCTCCTAGGTTTCCCGGTATTGGAGTAGCCCCAGGCGATCCAAACGCCTTTGATGTACCCTGAGACGGCCCTGAAATTCCTCAAAATTTTTCGTGTCCCGGATAGTCCAGAAAGTTTCGGCCAGGGCGCAAATCCGGGGAAAGATCATGTATTCGGCGATTTTTCCCGCGTAGATCAATTCGGACCAGAGGTTGCCCTGGCCCCCAAGGATACGGGCGGCCTCTTCCCCGCTCAAGTCCGGGGGGACCGGCTCCAGGGTATACCCCTGGTAAAGTGAGGAGATCCCCAACTGTCCCGGCTCTTCAGGATCCGCCTTGTGTTTGTAATCCAGGTAACAACCCTGGGTATTGGGGGTCATAATTACCCGGTGGCCCAGGCGGCTGGCGTTGATTCCCCCTTTAGGCCCCCGCCAGGACATAACCACCACATCCTTCGGCAAGGGGTATTGCTCCGTATCCTCAAGTACCTCGTCCCAGCCTATGGCGATCTTTCCCCGCCCGGCGAGCATTTCCGCGAGCCTTACGCTTATCCAGCTTTGGAGTTCCCGGGAATTTTTAAGCCCCAGGCCGGCAAGCCGGTTCCGGCACTTGGGACAGGCTTCCCAGCGGCTAAACCGTACCTCGTCCCCGCCGATGTGTACGTAGGGAGAGGGGAAAAGGCCGCGGAGGGTATCGAAAACCGCGTCAAAAAAATCGAAGATCCCGTCGTTTCCCGCGCACAGCACGTCTTCCCGAATGCCGAACCGATCCTCTACCCGGTAGGGGCCGCCGGTACAGCCCAGACCGGGATAGGCGGCAAGAACGGCGCTGGTGTGCCCGGGAAGGTCTACTTCGGGAATCACCTCCACCTGTCTGGCGGCGGCCCAGGCGACTATTTCCCGGATATCGCCGGAAGTATAAAAACCCTCGCCGGTATACCGGCCCTCCCGGCGGCTGTCCAAACGCCGGGAACCTATTTCGGTTAAGAGCGGGTAAGCCTCTACCGGAAAGCGCCAGCCCTGATCGTCGGTAAGGTGCCAGTGAAATTTGTTTATATGGTGGAGGGAAAGGGTGTCGATAAGTTTTTTGACAAACTCAACCGAATAGAAATGCCGGGAAGTGTCCAGCATAAAACCCCGCCAGGGGAAACGGGGCCGATCCTCAATCTCGGCGCAGGGGATTTCAAACGCTCCCTCCGTTCCCTCTTTTCCGGCGGAAAGGAAAAGCTGCCGCAGGGTCTGGAACCCCTGGTAGAGCCCCCTCTCCCCGGAAGCCTCAAGGCTTATGGTTTCCGGGTTTATTTTAAGCCGGTAGAATTCTTCCTCCTGGCACTCAAGCTTTTTGCAGATGATCTTTTTTGTCCCCGCCGGGTTTTCCCGGTTCTCCGTCTCCCCGGTGTCCGCCCGGAGCTGCTCCCCGGCAAGGGCCATGGTGTTCCGAAAAGCCTCCTCTCCGGTTATGACGGGGATCCCCCCCGATCGAAAGAGCCCCTCCCGGTATAAAACCGACTGGGGCGCCGGAATAACATGTAACGATAAATCCATGCTTCGCTCCCTACTGCTTCCTTATCCTGTAAGGAATGATAAACGCGACACGGCCGACTCGGACGGCCCGCCCGCTGTTTAAAAGTGAATGTATACTTTAATATACACTATTTTCCGTTCGTCCAGGATGTACCGCAATAGAGAGGAATGTCAAGCATTCCAATTAAGCCATGTTAACGTAAGAAAACCGGAAGCCCCCAAAAATGTCACGGTTTTGGCTACAGTCGCCTTTGGCCATTTAGGCTGAAGGCCGGTTATGACTATCGTATAGCCTTGGGTATAACCTGAAACGGTTATTCTGGATTTCGCGGGGCTGAAGGGGGAGCAAAGCGGGCTGGATGGCCCGCTTAATGCGAGGACAACAGGTCTTCAAAATGTAAAAAACCCGGGAACGGGCCGTAGGGACCCGCCTTTGATGACAAAGCGCTACAGGCTCCCGTGCTGTTGTTCAGGCTGCCGGGTTCTTGAGTAATAGAGGGCCAGTTTTTTCAGAGCATCATCGATAGCGGAATGTTCCTCGAAAACCGATACGCCGGAAAGCTCAAGCTTCTTCCGGGCCGGAGGCCCGATCCGGGCGGTCAGTACCGCCGCGCAGTCGGCGATATCCCTGGCGATTCCCGACGTACCGGGTTCTTCGTCCTCGCGGTTGTCGCCGCTGCACCAGGGGCTGACTTCCCGCCTTTCCGCCAGGACGCCGGTTCCGTCCCTCTCCAGATCGTAAATGAGAAAGCACCGGGCATGGCCGTAGTGCTGGTTGATCAAAACCCCATCGGCGCTGGTAACCGCCACTCTCCAACTCACCGGTAACTCCTTCGCGATTTTCCCGCGCCGTGGCGCGCCGGATTTTGTTACGTAACGGCCCTGACGGGCCGCTAGTACCTTGATTGAACTAAACAGCCGGGTAAGAGAGAAACCAGGAATGAAGAATATTAACCACGAAGGCGCACAAAGGTACACGAAGGATCAGATTCGTTAA
>JAITQR010000261.1 GCA_031288815.1 Treponema sp. | reverse complement strand
GGTAGTTTTGAAAAAGGCTCGTTTTATTATTTTTACTATGGAGGATTTTTATGAGTTGTTGTTCAGAGGAATGCTGCTGCGGGGAAATTGATTTCATCAAAACCCCGGTTGCGGAGCTGTACGGTTCCAATTCTTTCTCCAACGCGGTTATGCGGGAAAGATTGCCGAAAGAAATTTACAAAGAGATAGTAGCGGTCCAGAACGGTGAAAAAGAACTGACTCTGGCGGTTGCGGAAGTCGTCGCCGCGTCCATGCGGGATTGGGCCATTGCCAAGGGCGCGTCCCACTATACCCACCTGTTCCAGCCTCTTACGGGGCTTACCGCGGAAAAGCACGATTCCTTTATCGCCCCCACCGGGGACGGCAAGGTGATCATGGAATTTTCCGGCAAGGAACTCATCAAGGGCGAACCGGATGCCTCAAGCTTCCCCTCCGGGGGCCTGCGGGCTACCTTTGAGGCCCGGGGTTATACCGCCTGGGATGTGACGAGTCCCGCCTTCCTCAAAACCGATCCTACCGGGACCACCCTTTGCATACCCACGGCCTTTATCAGCTACTACGGCCAGGCCCTGGATAAAAAAGTGCCCCTGCTTAAATCCATCGACGCCCTTTCCAAACAGGCCATACGGGTACTCAAGGCCCTGGGGAACAGCGTTTCCAAACGGGTCTTCACGACCGTGGGGCCCGAACAGGAATACTTCCTGGTGGACAAATGCTTCTACGACAAACGCCCGGATCTGATGCTCACCGGCAGAACCGTTTTCGGCGCCCTTCCGGCCAAAGGCCAGGAGATGGAGGATCATTACTTCGGCGCCATCAAAGAGCGGGTCGCCGCGTTTATGAGGGAGCTTAACTATGAACTGTGGAAGGTGGGGATTCCCGCCAAGACCCAGCACAACGAGGTCGCGCCCAACGAGTTTGAGATAGCGCCGATTTATCTCAATTCCAGCGCCGCGGTTGATTCCAACCAGTTCCTCATGGAAACCCTCCGCAACGTGGCGCGCAGGCATGGCATGGAATGTTTGCTTCACGAGAAACCCTTTGCCGGCGTCAACGGCAACGGCAAGCACAACAACTGGTCCATGGCCACCGATGACGGAATCAATCTTTTTGAACCCGGCGACGATCCTTCTTCCAACGCCCGGTTCCGTCTCTTTGCCGCCGCGGTAGTCGAAGCGGTGGACCGCTACGCCCTCCTGCTCCGTTCTTCCGTGGCTACTTCGGGAAACGAACACCGGCTTGGCGCCAACGAGGCCCCTCCCGCCATTGTCTCTATTTTCTTCGGCGGCCCGCTCACCGAAATTCTTGATAATATCGCCGAGGGCAAGGCTTCGGGTGGTTTTGCCGCCGGCGGCAAAATAGAGCTTGGGGTTACCAGCCTTCCGAACCTTCCCAAAGATGTCTCGGACCGGAACAGGACTAGCCCCTTCGCCTTTACGGGGAACAAGTTTGAATTCCGCATGGTAGGCTCTTCCCAGTCCATCGCCACCCCCAACACCTACCTCAACGTGGCGGTAGCCCAGGTGCTTTCGGAGTTTGCGGACAAGCTCGAGAAAGCCGGCAATGTAAACGAAACCGTCCAGGCCATCATCAAGGAATCCTATGCCAAGCACCGGAAGGTGGTATTCAACGGAAACGGCTATACCGACGAATGGGTCCGGGAAGCCGAGCGCCGGGGCCTTCCCAATGTGAAGAGCGCCGTGGACGCCCTCACGGTTCTTACCAGAAGCGAAACCATCTCCCTCTTTGAAACCCACAAGGTTCTCAGCAAAGAAGAAATGGAAAGCCGCTATCATATTTATCTGGAGAAGTATTCCAAACAAGTTAATATCGAAGCGGGGGTTACCATCGACATGGCCCGGCGGCAGATTTTCCCCGCCGTCAGCGCCTATGCGGCGGAGCTTGCCCGGGATGCCGCGGCCCTGGCCGCGATTCACGCGGTAAGCGTGCCCCAGGAAAAACGGGCCAAGAAGATCGCCGAACTTTCCAACGAGCTTTATGAGGAGACCGGTAAACTGGAAGCCGCCCTTACCGAAGCCCAGGGTATCGAGGAAGCCTTTGCCCAGGCCAAGGCCTATTACGAGAAGGTCAAACCCGCCATGGACGCCGTCCGTTCCAAGGCCGACGCCCTGGAAAAGATAGTCGCCAAGGAAGCCTGGCCCTTCCCCGGCTACGAAGAGCTGTTGTTTAAATTGTAAAAGAGCAAGGACCCGCACGGAAACAACGTTTTGTGCGGGTCCCCGGCGTCCGGTATGCGCCGGGCGCTCTGTTTGAACTGCCTATCTGATGTCCGCTTGCGAATTAGTTCTTTCCGTGCTATACTTCTTTCGAAAACAATCGGGGGTTGGTCATGCAAAATTTTGAATACTATAACCGAACCAAGATTATCTTTGGAAAAGGCACGGAAAAACAAACTGGGGCGGAAACCGCCAAATACGCCGGAAAGGGCGGAAAGCCCTTCAGGGTATTGTTGCATCATTCCGGGGGTCATGCTGCCAAATCGGGAATTCTGGATGCCGTCAAGGACAGCCTTAAACAGGCGGGGGTCTCCTGGGTTGAGCTTGAGGGGGTTAAGCCGAATCCCAGGCTTTCAAAGGTTTACGAGGGGGTCGAAATCTGCAAGAAGGAAAAGCTGGAGTTTATTCTTGCGGTCGGCGGAGGTTCCGTTATCGATTCGGGAAAGGCCATTGCCATCGGCGCCCTCTACGACGGGGACGTGTGGGATTTTTATGACCGCAAAAAGACGGCCACCCTGGCCCTGCCTGTAGCCACGGTTCTGACCATTCCCGCGGCGGGAAGCGAGTCCAGCGTTTCTTCGGTTATCACCAACGAACAGGGCCCCTGGAAGCGGGCTGTGGACGAGGAATGTATCAGGCCGGTGTTTTCCGTTCTTAATCCCGAGTTTACCTACAGCCTGCCTCCCTACCAGACGGCCTGCGGGGTTTCTGACATGCTGGCCCACATCAT
>JAITQR010000135.1 GCA_031288815.1 Treponema sp. | reverse complement strand
CTCGTCGGCGGCCCGGAAGTCGGGGAGTATCTTGTCCCCGCCAATGTCCACGGTGCGGATGGTTACCGGCCTTCCCCCAAGAGCCTTCAGCACCCGGGTGTAGGCCTGGTACTGGTGTTCCTCCGCCGCCGCCTGCCCGGGGGTAAGGAAGAGGAATTCGGAGCGGTAAAGCCCGATGCCTTCCGCGCCGTAGTTCAGTACCTGATCCGCCTCCTCGGGGATCTCGATGTTCGCGTTGAGGATGATCCGGGCGCCGTCCCTGGTTTCCGCGGGGAGATTTTTGCCGGACATGGACTCCTCAAGCCGTTTGTTATACCGGTTGCTTTCCTCTTTGAACCCTTCAAGTTCCTGTTTGGCGGGGTTTACAAAGACCTCCCCGGTACCGCCGTTCACCATCAGGGTATCCCCTTCGCTGATCTCTTTGGTGGCCGTAGCCAGGCCAAGCACCGCGGGGATACCAAAGGCCCTGGCGAGGATGGCCACGTGGCTTGTCCGCCCCCCCTCGTCGGTAAGCACGGCCTTAACCCGGGAACGGTTCATGGTAAGAAGCTCGGAGGGGAGGATGTCGTGGGCCACCACGATCACGTCCCGGTCCAGTTCCGCCAGGGAAACCTGCTTGATACCGAGCATCTGGTTGAGAAGCCGCCGGGAGATGTCGTTAATATCCACCGCACGTTCCCGGAAGAGAGGATCCGGGGAATCCAGCATCTTCTGCACCATCCCCCGGGCAATATCCCAGACCACCCACTCCATGTTGAGATGGGTCTCGTTGAACCGGGCCTTAAGCTGATCCAGGAAATCAGGATCCTCCAGCATCATAATATGGGCGGCGAAAATACCCGCCTGCTCCTTGCTCATCTCCTGGATCGCCCGCTGGTGGATGAGGCTCAACTCGGCCCGGGTACCGTTAATCGCCTTTTCCAGCCGCTTCAGTTCTTCGCCCAGATGCCGTTTGGGGATACTGAAACGGGGAATATCGGGGGATTCGCTCTCCAAAAAGAGAAACGCCTTGCCCGCAAATACACCAGGCGATGCGGGGATTCCGGTAAGTTTTTTCATTTGATTGCAGGATAATACAAAGCTATGGCTCTGTCAAACGTGATGCGGGCCCTTAGAACGGTTGCGGAAGGACGCAAAGGAAGGTAAATTCGGGCCTATGGAAGGGAAAACCGGCCCGCAGGCGCCGAACTGTCTTCAGTGTTCCCACTTTAAGGTTACCTGGGATCCTGTTTTTCCCCGTTCCTGCCTTCTTTTCGGGATAAAATGCCGGAATTTACCATCCCTGGAGATTTTTCGGGCTTCCGGGCGGCACTGCCCCTCCTGGCAAAAGCGGGAAGGGATCAAATGAAGGGCAAAATCCTCCTGATCCAGCCTCCTTTTGTCCAACTGAACGCCCCCTATCCGGGTATCTATTACCTGAGGAGTTTTCTGGAGAATCCCCCTGCCGGAGAGGACGGCCCTCTTTCGGGACTGCCCACGTATAGCGTGGAGACCAGGGATCATTCCATCGGCCTTTTCGAGCGGATCTTCCGCCGCGCTTCCCTTGAGCGGATCTTTGCCGATGCGGAGGCCGCCCTGGGGGCTAAGGGCCCGGCAAGACCCGGCTGGACGGACAAAACCCGGAAAGCCCTCCTGGATACAGGGCGGCGCTTCCTTTCGGAGCGGGATCGCTGGATTGCCGCCGTAGACCGGCTTGTCGCCTTCCTCCGGGGGAAGGAACCGGAGTGGGGGCATTTCCTGGCCCTGGCAAACGGGGTTCTCCCCGGCGGCCCCCGCTTCGACGCCTGCCTCGAAAGCCTTGGGGGGAATCCCCTGCCCGAAGACGCCCCCCTCCTGGCCACCAGGCTCCTTGAAGACCTGGCCGGCTTTATCGCCTACGCCCTGGATCCTTCTTTTTCCCTGATCCGCTACAGCAGCGCCGGAACTTCCCCTTACCGGAATTTTGCCCAGGCAGAGGCCGGTCTTGACGGCTACATCCTGAAAACCTTCTACCGGCCCCTGCTTGAGGAGGAATGGGACTCTGTCCCGGAAAGCCCTTGTCTCCTGGGGCTCAGCGTCCCCTTTCCCGGCTGCCTGGCCGGGGCCCTGGCCTGCGCGGCCTCCGCCAGGAAACGCTTCGGTTCCCGGCTCCGGGTGATTGCCGGGGGCGGTTACGTCAACACGGAGCTGCGCTTCCTGGGCGATCCGGCGGTTTTTGACTACTTCGACTACCTTTCATTTGACCGGGGCTACGGTTCCCTGACGGCGATTCTGGATCGGGCTGCCGGAGCGGAAGCCGCCGGAATGCCGATCTACAAAACCATCTACCGCTCCGCCGGGGGAAAGATCCTGGCCGATCCGGGCATTAGCGGGGAGGGGCACGGCGGAGAGGCCCCGGAGGCTACGCCTCTTCTCCCGGCCCGCTTTGAACCCTACCGGCGCATCGACGAGGCTGCGGTAAACGCCGTTTTTCCCGATTACCGGGGCCTGGACTTCTCCCGCTATATCCTGCCGGTAGACGACCGGAACCCCATGCACCGCCTCTGGTCAGGGGGCCGCTGGCTCAAGGCCTACCTGGCCCACGGCTGCTATTGGCATAACTGCGCCTTCTGCGACGTTACCCTGGACTATATCCGCGCCTACCGGAAAACGCGGGTGGAGGACTTCTTCCGGAACATGCTGCGCCAGGCGGAGCTTACCGGATGCCGGGGGCTGCACCTGGTGGACGAGGCCGCCCCGCCCGCCTCGCTGATCCGTTTGGCGGAGCTTAACCGGGAAGCCGGCCTGCCCCTGGTTTTCTGGGGGAATATCCGCTTCGAGAGGACTTTCGACGCCGACACGGCGGCCCTGCTCGCGGCGGGGGGACTTGTGGGGGTC
>JAITQR010000106.1 GCA_031288815.1 Treponema sp. | reverse complement strand
TGGATCCTGCCTGTGTAAGCCTGGAACGGGCGGAACTTCTGCGGGGTCTTGGCTGTTCCATAAACAAGGGAACCACTTTGACGGTGGAAGTTGAAAACCGGGACGCCGCGGTGATCCGTATCCGCTAGGAGGCAGTTTATGTACTATCAACCCGAACCAATTTCCACTCTTCATCTCCGTCCCAGAACCAAAAGGCTGATGGATGAACTGATGAACGCTCCCAAGTCATATTCCACCGTAAATGCCGAACTGGCCAAAGAAGCCTATGAGCGGTGCCAGGAACCCTGGATTCTTAAACGGGCTTACGGCCTTGCCGCTTTATTGGAAAAGATGCCCATTTATATTCGGGATGGGGAACTCCTGGCCGGAAATCGCAGCGCCGGAATTGGGGTAATGCCCCGCCTCCCGGAAGACTGGCATTTCAAGGAAAGCATGCGGGCCCGGACCGATGACGCCCGTTATGAGGCGATAGGGCTTTACGAGAATTTTTACCGCAAGTTGTCTCCCGAGGCAAAGGTCGCCCAAAGCTGCCTCCTGGCAGGTTATCCGGCGGGCAGCGGCGACGGCTTTGGTCATATCTTGGCGGATTACGGTATGATCATCCGCGAAGGGGCCTTGGAACTGGCCGCCAAAGCGGATCGGCAGGCGGCCTTTTTCGAGATGGAGGGAAAGATCCGGGAACGGGATTTCTGCCGGGCTTCGGCGATTGCCACCCGGGCCTTTTCCCAATTCGGCAGGCGCTATGAGGCATTGGCGCTGGAAGAGGCCTCCCGCTGTGAGGATGAGGCGCGGAAACAAGAGCTGCTCCGTATCGCGGAAGTCTGCGCTCAGGTACCGGCCTATGGGGCGCGGAATTTTTACGAGGCCCTTCAGGCTATGTATTTGACCCACATGGCTATGCTGGTAGAACAACACGCGGGCAGTATTTCTATCGGTCAGTTTGACCGCATCCTCTGGCCTTATTATAAAAACGATATAGAGCAAAAAACCATGACCGTGGATTTTGCCGTTGAACTGGTAGAGAATTTCTGTGTTAAGGTCATGGAAAACGCCCTCTGGCCCAGGGAAGTTGTAATGTTCGCCAACTGCGCCGTGGGCGGCTGTAACGCCAATGGGAAGGATGCTTCCAATGATCTTACCTGGATACTGTTGGATTGTATTGCCAAAACCGGTTCCCCCCATCCTTTGGTCAGTTTCCGCTGGCATCCCGCTGTCCCCGAGGATCTTTGGATGCGGGTGGTGGAGATCCTTGGTTTGGGACACGGTATGCCGGCGATCTTTTCGGATCCCAAAATGATGAAAATCTTGGAAACCTGGGAGGTTCCCCGGGACATAGCCGCCGATTACGGTATTGTTGGTTGTGTGGAACTGGGCCTTAACGGTCTGCTCCACGGACAGACCATGGGGGGTCATATAAACCTTCTCCTTTGCCTGGAACTGGCCATAAACAACGGCAGGCTTTTTAGTAATGGCGAACAGATCGGCCCCGAAACCGGCTATTTACCGGATTTTTCCGGTATAAATGGGCTTTGGGAGGCTTACCGGAAGCAGGTGGCCTTTGCCTGTGAAATGAACCGTCAGGCGGTGTATGCGGTGGCGGAAAGTCAACAGGAACTTTACGGCTATCCCCTGATGTCTTCTCTTATGAAGGACGCGGTTGAACTCGGCAAGGATCTGATTTACGGCGCGCGCTGGAATTATGATACGGTCTGTATAACCGGACTAACCAATGTGGCCGATTCTTTCACTGTCTTGGAAGAGTTGGTGGAAAAGCGGAAAAAGTATAGCTATAGGACTTTCCATGAAGCGCTGAAAACCAATTATGCCGGTTATGAAATGCTTCGGGCCGAAGTTATGGCCCTGGACAACTGCTTCGGAAACCAAAATCCGGAGGCGGCGGAGTGGCACCGGCGGGTATGTGCCGTTCATACCGGTATTTTAAAAACCCAGGATGCTCCCCGGGGAGACAAATTCGCTCCGGGTCTTTGGACAACCACTTGGCATGTAAGCCAGGGAAAACACACCGGCGCCTCTGCCGACGGACGGCTGGCGGGAGAACCGCTTGTGGACAGCGTTGGGCCCGTAACCCATCGGATTATGCATGGGCCGCTGGCCGCCGCCGCCGATGTGGCGGGAATTGACTGTGTGGAGCATTGGCCCGGCGGTTACGTATGGAACGCCCGTTTTTCCAAGCAGCTCTTTGATGGGAAAAGTTCTCTGAAAAAAATTGCCCAGTATATTTCGACATACTTACAATGCGGCGGAATGCAGATACAGGTGAATACCTATTCCAGCGAGCTGCTCCGCTCCGCCCAAAAAGATCCCCGGAAATACCGGGACGTGGTTGTCAGGGTCGCCGGATTCAGCGCTTATTTCTGCGCTCTTTCCGCGGATGTCCAGAATGAGATTATTGCCCGGGCGGAATTGGCGGTATAATCAATATTTTTCCGGAATTTTTAGGCGGCGGCGCGTAACTGGCCATTCAGGATAATCGGCCCGCTAGACAGAGGGCGCCGCATATCTCCAGGGCATTTTCCCGCTTGGAGTCCATGGACCGGATAAGGGCTATCTGGTTCCGGCAGCGGTCAAGGTTGTGATCCGGCCGGGCGATCCGGTAGTATTTGTCCCCTTCAAGGTAGTCGGTCAAAAAACGCAGGGCCATGATCTGGGCGAGGTTGCGGCCCGACTCAAGCAGCAGATCTGTTTCCTCCCCCGTTAAAAAGGCCGAGGCTTCCGAAAGGTAGCCTTCCAGCAGGGCTTTCAAAAGGGGAAGATCAAAATCGACCCTGGACAGATCCCGCTCGTCTTCCCGGACGCGGCTAGTAACGGTGCGGATAAGATCGCCTGTGTCAAAAAGGACGGTTCCGGGCATGACCGTATCCAGATCGCATACGCACAGGGCGGTCTTGTCTTCATCGTCGATAAGGATGTTGTTCATCTTGGTGTCGTTGTGACAGATCCGCTCGGGAATACGGCCGCCCCGCAAGGCCCGGATCAAAACAGCGCCGCGCTCCTCGTTTTCCCGCATAAAATCTATTTCCGCCCCGGCCCGGAAGGCCCGCCGGCGGCTGTCCGCCGAAAGGGCCCCGTAGAAACGGAGGTACCGGCTCTCCATGTCGTGGAAAGCGGGGATCGTCTCGTTGAGCCGTCTTCCCCCCAGATCCGAGAGCTGCCTCTGGAAATTGCCGATGCTCCGCCCCAGGAACGCCGCCTCCCCAGGGGAAGCCGCCAGATCGCGGGTATGGGTCCCCTCAATAAAAAGATAGGTACGCCACCAGCCGTCCCCGGCGTCGCGGACCCAGGGCTGCCCGTCCCAGCCGTTTACCACGGTCAGGCACCGGCGGCTCCGGCCGGCGGCGTTCGCGGCCCGCAGTTTTTCCGCGATGTGGACGGTAACCCGCCTGATATTTTCCATTACCTCATCGGGACGAATAAAAACCCGCTCGTTAATCCGCTGGTGGAGGTACCGGACACGGGTTCCGGCCTGGTTCCAGCGGGAAACAAAAGTATCGTTGATGAGCCCCGAACCGTGGGGGGCGGCGTTTTCCAGATCCCCGTAAATGGCGAAACGGCGGATGATATTCAGCAAAGCCCCTAACCTGTCGTCACTCATGCCCTTTTCCTAAAAACGGAGAAGCGGACCTTTCGCCGCTTTTTCGCGCTAAAGATACCGCGATTTCGCGGCCGGTGAACCGAAGCTTCGTCGGCGGGAAATCGCGAGGCTTGTGCCGGACGAAAGCCCGGGACAAGCAGCCGGGTTGCCGAACAAGTCCAGTATAGTACGGATTAGGCCGGAACATCAAAAACCTTGACATCTCTCAAACGGCGCTCCTATACTCTATGATAATATACGGTCCGGAAGGACGCAATCTTAATTTTGACGCTCCGGCGTCTTAAAAACCCGCTGCCTCGGCGGAAGCGGGAGGAGGAAGGAATGGTAAAGCGTATTGTTATAGCGGCGGGACTTGCCGCCCTGATCGGTGTTTCTGTTTTCGCCAAAGGCAGTTCCGAACAAAAGACTTCAGGCTCAGAGGGAACGGCCGGGCCTTCCTTCAAGGGCCAGACCCTGACCATCTCCCATTGGGGTTACAATATGGATCTTCTGGAAAAAAATATTTTCAAGCCTTTTGAGGAAAAGTACGGGGCCAAGATCGTTTACGAAACGGGAAACAACGCCGACCGCTTTACTAAGCTGATGGCCCGCAAGGACAACCCCATTGTGGACGTGGCCTTCTTCGCGGGGAACTACGGTTACGACGCGGTAAACGCGGGTCTTCTGGAACCTTACAGCCCGGCGAAGATTACCAATCTGAACAAGATCATTGCCTCCGCCAGGGATCCGCTGGGCGGGAATTACATGATCGGGTATTCCATTTCCCACCTGGGTCTCTTCTACCGCGGCGACAAGACCGCCCCCATTACTTCCTGGAAGGATCTGTACCGGCCGGAACTAAAGGGCTTCCTTTCCCTGCCTAACATGAACACTACCTTCGGCCCCGGGCTTGTCTACATGCTCGCCAAAGCTTACGGCGGCAGCACGTCGAATACCGAAGTCGGCTGGGCCAAACTGGAAGAGCTTGCCCCGTACCTGGCAAATACCTACGCCAACTCCGCGGGCCTTAACGCCATGATCCAGCAGGAGGAGGTATACGCCGCCCCCTACACCAGCTTCAGTTGGGGGGACATTGAGAAAATGGGGCTGAAATCGGCCAGCGTCGTTCCCGAGGAGGGGCTTGTGGGGGCTTTCAGCGTGGTGGGTCTCGTAAAGGGCTCCAAAAACGCCGAGCTGGCCCATGTGTTTATCGACTTCCTCCTTTCCTACGACGTGCAGCTTGCGGAAGCCATGGATCTGGTGGATTCCCCGGTTCATGTGGATGTAAAACTTCCCCCGGATGTGGCCGGCAAGCTTACCTACGGCGAGGATCTGATCAAGAACCTTTTCTTCTACAGCGAAGCCGAGGTCGCCAAAAACAAAGCCGACTGGATAGCCCGCTGGAATAAGATTTTCTCGAAATAAACGGGCTGCCGAGACCTTGACCTGGTTTTACGAGGAGGAACTATGAGCCGGACATCCCATACCCGGCCGCTGGTATTGCTGCTGGGCGGGGGAGGCCTCTTCCTCCTTGTTTTTTTTATCGTCCCCCTGTTTTTCGTGCTGGCGGAGAGTTTTGCCGGGGAGGATGGCGGTTTCACCCTTTCCCGGTATGTTGTCCAGATAAAGGACGAGATCTTCCGCCTTGTGTTTCTTAGAACCATCAAGATAGCCCTTATCGTTACGCCCCTGGCGGCTTTTATGGGTTACCCTACCGCCTATCTGATGATGAGGCTTAAACCCGCGCAAAAGGCGGTGCTCATGTCCCTGGTGATCCTCCCCCTCATGACCAGTTCCGTGGCCCGGACTTACGCGTGGATAGTGATCCTCGGCCGCTTCGGCATTGTAAACCAGTTTCTGGCCCTCCTGGGCATTACCAGGGAGCCCCTGCGGCTCCTCTACACCGAGGGGGCTATCGTGGTGGGCCTGCTCCAGCTTTTCCTGCCCCTGATGGTGCTGAATCTGGTAAGCGCCCTGGAGAATGTCCCCCGGGAGCTGGAAGAGGCGGCCCAAAGCCTCGGCTCAAACCGGCTGGGCACCTTCTTTCGGGTGATCGTCCCCCTTTCTTTTGACGGCCTCGTTATGGGGGCCACCCTGGTATTTACCGGCTGCATCACCGCCTATGTGACCCCCGCGGTACTGGGAGGCGCCAAGGTGCTGACCCTCTCTACCCTGATGAGGCAGCAGGCCCTGGGCCTGATGGATTGGCAGTCCGCCACGGTTATCTCCCTGGTGATGATCGCCGCCTCGATGATCCTCCACACCGTGCTGCGGGGCTTTAGGCCGGGGAATCAGACATGAAAAATTCAAAACTGGTTATCCTTATAACCGCGGTAGTATTTGTGTTCCTTATCGGCCCCTTCGTGATGATCTTTCTGGCGTCTTTCAGTTCCGACGCGATCATGCGCTTTCCCCCCAAGGGTTTTACCCTGGACTGGTACCGGAAAGCCTTCGGGGTAAGGATGTTCCGCACCACCTTCTGGATAAGCCTCCGGATAGGCGCCGCCGCCACCGCCAGCGCCCTGCTCCTGGGGGTTCCGGTGGCTTACGCCAACGTGCGCTACCGCTATCCGGGTAAGGGGGTAGTGGAACTGCTCTTTTCCTCCCCCGCTATCGTGCCGGGCCTTATCGTGGGTTTTGCCCTGCTGCGGTACTTTGTTTATATTTCCAATCTGCCTATTGTGCTGGGCCTTTACCTGGGACACACGGCCATACTCCTGCCCTATACGGTGCGGGTAGTATCGGCAAGCCTGCGTAATTTCGACGCCGATGTGGAACAGGCGGCGGTAAGCCTGGGTTCTTCCCCCCTCCACGCCTTCTTCGCGGTGGTGCTGCCCAATATCCAGGGAGGGCTGGTGGCGGCCTTTATCCTTGCCTTTATCACTTCTTTTAACGATGTGCCGGTTTCCCTCTTCCTTACCGGCCCGGGGGTAGCGACGCTGCCCATCCAGATGCTTACCTACATGGAATTTTACTACGATCCTACCATCCCGGCCCTGTCGAGCATCATCATCGTTTTTACCGTGATCATTGTCCAGAGCGCGGAAAAGCTGCTGGGCATATCAAAATACGTTTAAGGGGGCGGCATGGCCTTTATTGAGTTGGAAAATATCAGCGCGGGCTACGAAAAGGGCAAGCCTATCCTTAGGGATTTTAACCTTGCCATAGAGAAGGGGGAACTGGTTTCCCTGCTGGGCCCCTCGGGCTGCGGAAAGACCACGACCCTCAGAACCATCGCGGGCTTTATCATGGCCGAAAAGGGCAGGGTTGTTGTGGGCGGCAAGGATTATAGCCGGCTCCCCCCGAACAAGCGGAACATCGGGCTGGTGTTTCAGACCTACGCCCTTTTCCCCCACCTTTCGGTGTTCGAGAACGTGGCCTACGGGCTCAGGCGGCGAAGGGTGGGAAAGGGCGAGATTAACCGGCGGGTCGCGGAGGTGCTAAAACTGGTGTCCCTTAAGGGTTTTGAAACCCGCTTCCCCGCGAACCTTTCCGGCGGCCAGCGCCAGCGGGTGGCCCTGGCCAGATCTATCGTGATAGAGCCCGAATTGCTGCTTCTGGACGAACCCCTTTCCAATCTGGACGCGAAACTCCGGGACGAGATGCGGGCGGAACTGAGCCGCCTCCAGCACCAGCTGGGGATAACGATGATCTACGTCACCCACGATCAAATCGAGGCTCTTAGCCTCTCCTCCCGGATTATCGTGATGAACGAAGGGCTTATCGAGCAGAGCGGCGTCCCGGAGGAGATATACGAATACCCCGCCACCCCCTTTGTGGCCCGTTTCGTGGGTTTCGATAACCGGATTGACGGGATACTCGGTTCCTGGGAGAAAGGAGCACTGCGGGTAAAGGCCCTGGAGAGGGAATTTATCAGCACCCGGCCCTCTCCCAATATCGGGGAAGGTCAGTTGGGAAAGCCCGTTTCCCTCTTCTTCCGTCCCGGAGACACCCTTATAGCCGCCGGGCCGGGGCAAAACACCCTGGAGGGGGAGATTGAATTCTCGAATTACCAGGGGAATACGACCCAGTACGCCCTGCGCGCCGGGGGCTTTCCCCTGCGGGCGGTGGCGGCGGGGAAACCGGTTCCCCAGGGGAAACGGACGGTGTTCAGCATCGCCCCGGATAAAATTATAGTGGAACCCGCCGATGACGCCGGTTCCCCCGCGGAGGCTGCCAAATGAGCAGGGAACTATTGGGAAACGACATACTTAAACACATCCGGTGCCGTCAGGGGGATGTGGCGCCCTACGTGATCACCCCGGGAGACCCCGCCAGGGTCAGGCGGATCGTGGAAAAAATGGACGGCGCGGAATTTATCGCCGAAAACCGGGAGTACACCGTCTACAGCGGTTCCTATCAGGGGGCGCCCATTACGGTCTGCTCCCACGGCATCGGGGGGCCGGCGGCGTCCATCGCCTTCGAGGAACTCATCAAGCTGGGGGCCAAGGTGTTTATCCGGGTGGGTTCCGCCGGGGGGCGGCAGAAAGACATTGCCATCGGAACCCCGGCGGTGATTACCGCCGCGGTGCGGGGAGAGGGAACCAGCAGGGCCTATCTGCCGGTGGAATTCCCCGCCGCGGCGGATCTGGACGTGACCAACGCGCTGATCAAGGCCCTGAAAGACCGCCATGAGCCGTTCCGGGCGGGGATCGGCTATTCCCGGGACGCCTACTACGAGCAGGATCAGAACTACAACCGCCTCCTTACCGACGCCGGGGTGGTGGCGGCGGAACAGGAGGCGGCCATCCTCTTTATCGTGGGGAGCAAACGAAAGGTAAAGACCGGAGCCATCGTCTCCACGGATTCCAATATCTGGCTTGAGGAACAGCCCAGTACGGAGGAAAAGGAGCGGCTCTACCTTCTGGGCGAGGCCAGGGTTATCCGGGCGGCCCTGGACGCGGCGGCTATCCTTTACCGGGAGAGGTGTCACGAATTTTGAGCGTCCCGGAAGAGAGGGAACTGGGCGGACTCGACAGGGCCCGGCTCAAGAGACGGCTTGTGGAACTCTGCGGCATCGCGGCGCCTTCCCGGCGGGAAGGGCCGGTGCGGGATTACCTTTACGCCTTCTGGCGGGAACGGGAGGGTCTGGGTCTCAGCTGGCGGGAAGCGCCGGCCGCCTCCGTTCCCGAAGGGGGAAGCGTTCCCAACATCCTCCTGTCCATCCAGGGAAAGGGGGAGCCCATCCTGCTCTGCGCCCACATGGACACGGTTCCGGTGGATGCCCAATACGTCAGGGTGCTGGAAAAAGACGGCGTCCTGCGATCCGACGGCAAGACGATCCTCGGCGCCGATGACCGCAGCGGCATCGCCCTGGCCCTGGAGATGATCGACCTTTTCCTCGCCGCCGGCGGACGGAGCCTGGAAGTCCTCTTTACCGTGCAGGAAGAGCTGGGCTGCCTTGGCTCCCGAAACCACGGCTTTCCGGAACTGCGATCCACCCAGGCCTACTGCCTGGACGGGGAGAACCCCCCGGGAACCATCATCGCCAGAGCCCCGGGAAAAGAACAGTATTACTGCGAAGTCAGGGGCCGTTCCGCCCACGCCGCCCTGGAGCCCGAGGCGGGAAGGAACGCCATCCGCCACGGGGCGGCGCTGCTGCTGGATTTTCCCCAGGGCCAGGTGGACAGGGACACTACGGCGAACCTGGGTATCATCCAGGGGGGCGGACAGACCAACATAGTCCCCGACCGCTGCCGGATAAGCGGGGAGATCCGGAGCTTTTCCGAAGACGGTTTTGCCAGGGCGAAGGAACGGATCGACGCCGCCTGCCGGCGGATGAACAAAACCGGCGAAGGTTACCGGGTGGATATCCGCTGGGATAAAACCTACAGTGGTTACGCCGTATCCCCGGAAGAAGCGATCGTCCGCCGTTTCCTCCGGGGCTGCGAGAAAAGAAAGATCCGGGGGGAGATCCTCAGCTCCCCCGGCGGCGGGGACGGGAACAACCTCAACTCCCAGGGCATCAGGAGCGTGGTCTTCGGCAGCGGAATGCACAACATACACAGCCCGGACGAATACCTGATACTGGAGGAATTCTTTACCGCCGCGGAACTTCTGCGGACGGTGTTGGAGTAAATCGGCGCTTCGGATTTCTGGTACTCCGCGGCGGTTCGCTGTTCCTCTGCCGGTCGTGCCTTTTGCCTTTTCCCTAATCAAGCTGCCGGAAACGTTCCGGCGTATACTCGGGGATAAGCTCCCGGGCCGCGAAATACGCCAGGGCTAACTGGGCGGCGTTGTTGGTGGAAAGCCCGGGGATCTCCTCCGCCTCAACAGGGTAGTCCCGCGCTTCCACCGCCGCCGGCTGAAGAACGCCGGCGGGACAGAATTCCCTTGCCGTGTCGAGGATAAGCCCCCAGGCGGCGGCTCCCAGTTTAGGATCCCTGTAGTAACGCGCCCCGTAGGCGATCATCTGGGCGGCGTAGACCTTCCAGCTCAGTTCGCGCTTGTCCGGAAGCCGGCCCTTGGAGAAGACACGGATCTCCTCGTCGCTCATGGCGTAGCCCTTGCCGAAATCGGCGATCATTTGCTTGAGCCGGTCGTCTTTGTCCAGCCAGCGCTGCAGTTCCAGCAGCACTTCGGAACCGCCGAAGGCTACCACCATGTGGTAGTGGTAGTTGCTGTCCGTCCAGTGGATAAGCCTGCCCTCGTCGGGATTGTAGAGGAAGGTCGGTCCGGCCAGGAGTCCCAATTCGTCCTCCTCAAGGCTTTTGAGGCCGGTAAGAAGCTTCCGCCAGTAAGTCTCATCCCCAAACCGCTCGTACCGGCTCATCCAGTTCGAGGCAAAGGCGAGCCAGTCGGGGCCGGATCGGACATGGGCGTATCCGGGGTGCTGGCCCTGGAAGTATATGCCCATAGGGTCCTTGTTGTAGGCGCTACGATCCGAATCTTTCACCATATCCATGATTTCCCCGATCCGCTCGTCGGCGGTAAGGAAATAGTAGGGGCGGTGAAGAAAAGCCATCATGATCCGGGCTTCCTTGGCGTTGCATCCCCAGTGGACCACGTTATGCCGGGAGCCCAGCCCCGCCCATTTGCCAAAGTGGTAACAGTCCACCTCGCTGGTATGCCGTGTCATGATCCGGGCAAATTCAAACACCTGCGCGTCCCCGGTCCGGAGGAACTGGTGCCAGAGCCAGAGATTGGGGGCCAGCTCGGTGTTGTGCCAGGCGCAGCCGCCGAAATCGTAACGCCAGGCGTGGCGCACCGGATCGTAGGAGTGCATGATGTCCCCGTAATTCCAGAAACCGTACCAGCGGCGCCGCTCGATCTGTCCCCGGTAAAAGTCGCAGAGGCCGCCGATGATCCCCTCAATTTTAGCCGTTACCGGATGTGAATAATCCGGCAGGGGCCAAAGCCCCAGGGCCTTGGTTTCATAGTAGCGCCGGGGGGAGCAAACCAGGAGGGCGTTTTTCTGGGCCTCCCGGGCAAAGCTCCACAGGCTTTCCTTTGAGGGAGGGGTATCGTAAAGCCGGATGTTTATTTCGCTGGTGTTTGAAATACCCCGGGGATCGCTTCCGTCCAGGGTATCCCCTTCGTAGGCGAAATCGAGCCCGTGCCCCCTGGTGTCGTAGGCGGCAAAGTTGTAGGGCCCTGCCTCGTCCGACCAGAGCCAGAGGCGCAGCGCGGCCCTGTCCCGGTCAAGGCCGTCGGCTTCCAGGGTCTGGGGAAATTTTTGCCAAAAGTCCCGTACCGAAAAGGCCGCCCCGCCCCATTCGCTCGCGGCGTATACCATACCCCCGGCCCGGTTCCCCGAGACCGCCCATACCCTGCCGCATTCGGGATGGGTACTTTTACTGATATGATAACTGTCGGCCCAGATCTGGGTAAGCCTGAAATTCGTCCACACCGCGGCCTTGTGGCAGGTGTTGGCAAACCATTCGCTGGCCTCGTCAAAACCGCTCATCTTCTGGATTTCCAGGTTATGCTGTTTCCGGTAGAAAACATCCCCCTGTCCCCTCATGCTGAGGAGTACCTGGGCCGCCTCGGTAAAAAGCCCCCGATCTCCCCCAAAGGCGACGTGGCGGTTGTAAAGTTCCCCGTCCATGGGCAGGGAGAAATCCAGCCCCAGGGCGGCAAGGCGCTGCTTCTTCTGATCGATGCCGCAGAGTACCGTATGCACCAGCCGTATATCCCCGCTGCCGGAATAAAAGTAAAGCCGGACGCTGAAACCGAAGGGAACCGTGGCTCCCAGGGAAAATTTCCCTTCCACCTTCACGCAGAGGCGGCCGGCGGAAGCCTGTTCCACCACGGCGGAAACGGTTTCCACGGAGCAGGATTCGATAACAAGGGTCTCTACCCCTCCTCCGTCCTGTTCCGGGGCCGCGGAGATCCGGCAAAAAAGCCTTCCGTCGATACCCCTATCCCTGCCGGACAGTTTCAAATCCTTGATAAAAAGGGAACCCGATTTGGGGATGACGCAGGAAAGCTTGCCGGTTCTTACGGCAATGGCCTCCCCGGTTTCTTCGGCGGCAACGATCCCGGCGGGGGCCGGGGGAGTCCCCGCGGCGATACCGTAGGTTTCCCGGCCGTCCAGCACCGCCGCGTGGGCCGTCCACTTGACCGATCTGTCCGGCCAGCGGGCGCTTACCCAGGAGGACATGGGCACGGGTTTTCCCGTCCCCGAATGGAGCGCAAGCTTATCCGCATCCGGAAGCTCCCCCTCCTTCCAGGGTACTCCCCAGGTTACGTTGATACGGTCACTTTCCAGCGGTTCAAGCCATTTAAGGGGTACATTCAGGGGCATAAGCTTCCTCGTATTAGTTTTGTTGTAATCGAGCTTGTCCCAAAAACTGAAGTTTTGGAACAGCCTCAATCAATTGGTCATCGCGGCCAGATCCGCCGTCCGGGTGAATCCCAGGCTGCATTTCCCCAAAACCGTTACCGTGTGCTGCACGTAGGCGTCGTTAAAGACAAACCGGGGATGGGGATCGATGTGATAGACGCAGGGTTCCTCCTTTGTGTAAAGGGGAGGATTCCGGGTGACGATATCCGTTCCCTTCTCGGTCCCGGTGTTATAAAAACTGACGGAGGTAGCGCAGCCCCGGTACCATTTGGTTCCCCCCTCGTCGTAGAGGAAATTGTCGTAGCAGATTAAGGATTCGTCCGCCGTGGCGTGGGCATGGCGGGCGGGCAGGGGAACCACGCATTTCCGCTCACCGGTAAAGAAATCCACGTAACAGACCCCCTTCTTCCAGTCGCAGTAGTAGATCCGGTTTCCCCCGGCGTTCCACCATTCGTGGCTTGCCTCCTCAAAGACCGGTTTATGGCAGACCGGCTGTTCCCCCTTCCGGATCGTCCACAGGCGTTTAAGCTGGTTGTCGCCGTCCCGCTCGATACGATACCGTTCCCCGGTGATAATATCGTTCCAGAATTCCATGGCGTAGAGGATGACGTTGTCGTGAACAGGGTTGAACTGGGCATGGTTCCAGCCCCCGTAGAGTTCTATCCAGCAGTCGAATTGCCCGGTCTTGATGTCCAGGGAACAGAGGTAGACTTTGTTGCCCGATCCCACGTCGCAGCAGATCCGGGATCGGTCGGGGGAAAAGGTCATGTGGTTGGCTACCCGTCCCGGGAATACCCGCATCTCCGCGGGGGTCTTGGCTATCCACCGCACCGGGCTCTCCGGCTTGGGCCCCTTCCGGTAAACGTTGGAAGCGGAAGTCCAGAAGATCTCCCCCGTCTCCTCGTCCAAAAGGGCCCGGTTTTTAAGCTGCACATCCCGGTGAAGGTAAATTTCATCGGTCTGGAAGTCCAGGCAGGCGGCGTATTTGGCGCTCCCCTCCCAGAGCCCCCCGGGGGGATACATAACGTTGAACCAGAGGTAGCGGCAATCTTTGGTGGTAGAGGGGATAACGAAGTAGAAAGACTGCTGCATGGGCGCCGTTTCGTTTTTCAGCACCCAGGTTTCCACCCCGGTAACAGGGTCGGCGAATTTCTCAAAATGCTTTGATGTTTCTACGGTATACATATCTTTCCCTGATTTAAACAAAGTTCAGTCCGAGCTGAACTCAACAAGCTGGGCGGTTTTGGCGAAACCCACCGAAGGTTTTCCAAACACGGTCGTGCAGTAGGCCACATATTTGTCGTTGAACACGAACCGGGGATGGGCGTCGATATGGTAATCGCAGGGGTCCTCAATCGTGTACAGGGCGGGATTGCGGGTAACGATGTCCACCGGCCGGCGGGTCTCGGCATTGTAAAAGTTGGCGGTGGTGGCGCAGCCCCGGTACCAGCGCCACTGATCGTTGTAATTAAAAATATCCGCCACAAAGTACCTGTCGTCGGCGGAAGAGTAGCCGTGACGGTAGCCGGTAGGGTGGATCAGCTTCCGCTCACCCGAGTGGAAGTCGATCATGCCGATCCCCTTGCGCCAGTCACAGTAGTATATCTTCTTCCCGTCGGCGCTCCACCATTCGTGGCTCGCCTCTTTGTAAACCGGCAGGTGGTTTACCGGCTCTTCCCCCCGGCGGATGGTCCAGATCCGGGTAAGCTGGCCCTTCTCGTTGGCGCCAATGCGGTTACGGACGCCGGTCTTGAGATCCTGCCAAAATTCCATGGCAAAGAGGATAAGATCCTTGTCCGCCGGGTTGAACTGGGCGTGGTTCCAGCCCCCGTGAAGGGTGGTCCAAAGCTCGAATTCCCCGGTTTGGATATCCAGGGAAGTGATGTAGGTATCGTTGCCGCTGGAAATATCGCAGCAAAGTTCCTTTTTGTCGGCGGAAAAAGTCAGATGGGTGGCTATCCGGCCGGGCAGAACCCGCCATTTCTCCGGCACCCGGGCGATTTTCTCCACCGGCGAATCCGGCCGGGGCCCCTTTTTCAGTACCAGGTTGGGGGTACAGAAGTAAAGTTCCCCGGTGTCAGGATCGACCGCCGGGGAGCCGGCGGGTACGTCGGGATGGTAGTATATCTCGTCGGTTTCCAGATCCAGGCAGGCCATGGTTTGGGAACTCCCCTCCATAAGGCCGCCGGGGGGAAAGGCGCAGACAAACCAGTAGTATCGTTCGTCCTTTGAACAGGGGCGGCTCACAAAGTAGAGGGGCTTTTGCAGAGGGGCGGTCTCGTTTTTAAGAACCCAGGTATCCACGCCGGTACAAAAGTCAGTGTACTTCTCAAAATGCTTTGATGTTTCAACGGTATACATAGGGCGCAATCCTTTTTTCAAAAATCATCCCCGGAAGACATTTCCGGGGAACCGCGAATTGTTCGGATTTTAAGGATCTTTGTTTTACTTTTTGAACATCCGGTCCAGGGCGTCCTGGTGGATCTTCAGTGCCGTGTCCAGGTTCATCTTCTGGATCTGGGCCACAAAGCTGTCCCAACTGCTCATGGGCTCCACCCCCATGATAAACTTATCCAGCATCTCTCCCCGGTAGGTATTGAGTTCCGCGTTGAGAGGCGCCAGGGCGGCCCGTTCCTCGTTGGTAAAACTCAGGGAGGGGATCCAGTTTTCCTGGATAAAATCGTTGTTCATATAAAGGTCCCGGGCCTCCCGGGTTAAGCGGTGATCTTCCCGCTCGGGATCGTTGTAATCAAAGAAAAGCTCGTCCCGCTGGTTCTTTACCATGTCCATGGTAGAACCGATGGGAGGCACCTCGCCCCTGGTTACCCTGGTGGAATAGGTCGGATCGAGGAAGGGAACCCCGTCAACATAGTTGAACGACTGGCCCTCGATCCCTAGGTTCATGAGGATAAAACCCTCCTCGGTGAAGCAGTATTCAAAAAAGTCCAAGATCCGCTCCGGGTTTTTGGCGGAAAGGGCGATGGAAGCGCTCTTGTCCCGCACCCGGGGATAGTGGATCGCCGTATGCCGCTCGCCGGTCCGGGGGCTCTGGATGGGCCCCACCCCCATTACCCGGTAGGGCGCGTTGTTCTGGTTGTTGATATAATCGTTGTTGGCCGAGGCGATCCGCTGAATATTGTCATGGAAGGCAAACACGTCTCCCCGGAGAACCGCCTCCCACCAGCGGGTAGAATCGGTGGAGGGATACTCCTGGTCGATAAGCCCCTCGGCGTACCACTTCCGGGCAATCTCAACCCCTTCCTTCAGCCGGGGATCCAGGACGCCGTACTTGACCACCCCGTCTTCCACAAAGTAATCCTCGATCACGCAGTCCATGTAGCCCGCCAGAAGCCGGTAAAGGATCCCCGCCCGCTGCTGCCGGGTCATCCAGGGAGTTTTGCCGTCGGCCTTCGCCGCGGTGAAGAGCTTGTACCAGTCGTCCACGGTAACCGGGGAAACGCCGCCGTTGTACTTCTGGAGAAGATCCTGCCGGAGAATGAGGATGTCCCCGATCCGTCGGGTAGCCAGCATGGGGATGATCCGCAGCTTGTTGTCGTCGTTTCTGAGGTAGGCGTCCAGGTAATCGTCGTTAAAGACGTACTTGATCAGGTTGGGGTAGCGGCCGGGATTATTGAGGATAAGATCGTCCACCGCCAGGAAAGCCTGGTTGTATTCCTTGAGCCCCCTGATGTTATAGGCCACCACGTCGGGAAGATCCCCGGAAGCCATAAGAAGGTTGTACTGCTCGACGGTACCCGCGGCGGGAATGGCCTGCCATTGAACCGTTACCCCGGTGGCCTCGAAGACCTTGTCCATCCCCGGCCCGTGGAGATCCGCCTCGGTGTTGCTTCCCGCGTTGAGGGGATACCAGTAAGTAATGGTAACCGGGGTCTTGGGATCCATCAGCGCGGAAGAAGCGGGCCCGGCGCTTCCCCCGGACTTGCCGCCGCAGGATACCTGCAGCAAGACAAGCAGAACTGTCAAACCGGCAAAGCACAGTTTTCCTCGTGTTTTCATATTTCCTCCAAAATTCAATCCTGTTGCCAGGTATTTGACTATCCCTTAATCGACCCCACCATAACGCCTTTAACAAAGTATTTCTGAATAAAAGGGTACACGCAGAGGATGGGGGCGGCGGCCACAATGATTACCGCGTACTTGATGGTGTCGGAGATGAGATTTTCTGATGTTACGTCTACCGCCCCGGGCTGCAGCAGGGCGATGTCGTTTATCTGGTTTTGCAGGACGATGAGCCGCAGCCAGAGCTGGAGGGGATACCGGGACTGATCCCGCAAATAGATGAAGGCGCTGAACCAGGAATTCCAGTGGCCCACGGCGTAGAACATGCCGATGGTCATGAGGGAAGCGGTGGAAAGGGGAAGGATCACCCTGACGAGTACCCCGATATCGGTACAGCCGTCTATCACCGCCGCCTCTTCCAGTTCCACGGGGATATTCTGGAAGAAGGTCCGCATGATGATCATATTCCAGGTACTGATAGCCCCGGGGATAACCATGACCCAGAAGGTGTTGAGGAGCCGGTAGCTCCGCATAATGAGGTAAGTCGGGATAAGCCCGCCGGAAAAGAACATGGTCACCGCGATAAAGAAGGTAAAGGCCCCCCGGCCGAAAAACTGTCTCCGGGAAAGGGGGTAGGCGCCGGCAACGGTCATGAAAAGGTTTATGGCGGTCCCCGCGCAGGTATACAGCAGGGTGTTCCGGTAACCCGACCAGATATGCTGGTATTTGAAAACCGCCTCGTAGGCCCTGGTGTT
>JAITQR010000011.1 GCA_031288815.1 Treponema sp. | reverse complement strand
GCCCCGCCGGGCCCGTAACGGCGGCTGGCTTCGGCAAAGTCCGCCCTGGCCTTGGGGTGGGAAAAGCCCGCCTGGCGGAGCCTTCCGTCGTTGGCGTCCCCCGATTCCACCAGGGCCTGGTAATCCCGGAGCCTGCGGAAGCTGCTGGTAAGCCCGGCCAGAATACGCACCGGCTCTTCCTTTGCCCCCAACAGGGTGTGCAGGGATTCAAGGCTTTTGGAAAGATCCCCCCAGGCGATTCGTGAAAAAAGGGTAAAGGCCGATTCCTCCCGGCTGTGGGAGAGCCAGTCCTCCACATCCGCCGCGCTTACCCCCCTGTTTTTCCCCAGGAAGAGGATCAGCCGGGAACATTCCCGGCCCAGGGCTTCGGTGTTGTTTTCCACCATTTCGAGAATCGCCCCGATCCCATCCTCGTCTATCCGGCAGCCTTCCCGGCGGAAAAAATCACGAACCCACTGGGTCTTCTGGTTCTCGAAAAGTTCCCAGAATACCCGCCGCCGCTTAGGGGGGATCGCGTCTTCCAGGGACTTCGCCACCCGGGTCTCTTCCGAAACAAGGATCAGCACCGTCCGGGGCTGGGGGCTTAGGCAGGAGACGAAGAGTTTTACCTCCTCTTTTTCCTTTTCCCTGATAGATTCGGCGTTTTTGACGATAAAGAGCCGGGTGTCGGCGAAGAGCGAACCGTTAAGCAGAACATCGGAGATAGCGGCGGCCGGGGTTTCCCCGGCGTAGAAGACCGTCTCCTCCGCGGGAACGCCGCCGGCCGCGAGATCCCGGCGGATAGCGGCGACAGCGTCCGCCTTTTCCCCCCTTTCGGGGCCCAGAAAGAGAAAGCAGCATCCCTCTTCGATTTCTTTGGCGGAAAGGCCCGCCGGGGCGTTTGCCGCCATGGACGCTTAGTAACTGCGGATTATATGGGCCAGCCGCCCCAGAAGCCGTACGTTTTGACTGTAGATGGGGGAATAACCGGAGTTTTCCGCCTGAAGCTTTACCCGTTTGTTTTCCTTGAAAAACCGTTTAAGGGTAACCGCCTCGTCCACCAGGGCGACCACGATCTCCCCGTTCTTCGCGATGGACTGTTTTTCAATCACCGCCGTATCCCCGTCCATGATACCCGCGCCGATCATGGAATCGCCCCGTACCTTTAAGGCAAAATACTTGCGGTTCTTTTTCAGCAGGGCGTCGTTTATCTGAACGGTTCCGTCCCAGTTTTCTTCCGACAAAATGGGAACCCCGGCGGCGACGGTTCCCAGGAGGGGAATTTCCACCAGCCGGTTCAGGCTGGTTCTCCCTTCCCCCACCAGTTCCATGGTTCGGGAACGCTTGTCTTCCTGTTTCAAAACCCCCTTCCTTTTCAAGGCGGTTACGTGATCGTGGGCGCCCTTTACGGAAATGGAGAAAAAGTCCCCTATTTCCCGTATGGTAGGGGGATAGTTGTGCTTGTTGATGTAGCCGGCGATAAAAGACAACACTTCCTTCTGGCGCTGGGTAAGCTCTTTCATCGATTAATCCTTCTCGCCCCCTCTGGTTAGGGCGATATTAAATTTTCGTATTTTCGTGTGGAGGTTGCTGGGATAAACGCCGATGGCCTCCGCCGTATGGGCTATTATACCACGGTTCCGGGAAAGTTGGAATTCCAGGTAAACCTTTTCAAAGGCGTCTTTCGCCTCATTGTACTTCATCTCGAAGATAGTTTGGGGGAAAACGACGTTCCCCGTCCCGGCCTCCCGGAGGTCCCCGGCGCCTCCGGAAAGTCCCGGGGTTTTGAGCAGGAGATCCCGCAGTTCCCCTTCGCCGATGCGGGTACCAGTATACATTACCGCGATCCTTTCCGCTAGGTTCCTCAGTTCCCGGATGTTTCCGGGCCAGTTGTAAGCGGCGAGAAAGTTCAGGGCCTCCTGGTCGAATTCCACCGCCTGGTCCCCCAGGTCCCTGAGGAAGTGGTTGAGCAGCAGGGGCACGTCTTCGGGCCTTTCCCGCAGGGGAGGGATATGGATGGGGATCACGTTCAGGCGGAAAAAAAGATCCTGCCGGAACCGGCCCGCCTCGCATTCCCTTTCCAGGTCTTTGTTGCTTGCCGCCAGGATGCGCACATCGATCTCTATGGTCTTCTCCCCTCCCAGCCGCTCGATTTTCTGCTCCTGTATGGCCCGCAGCACCTTGGCCTGGGCGGAAAGGGACATATCCCCGATCTCGTCCAGGAAGAGGGTTCCCCCGTTGGCCAGTTCGAAACGGCCCTTGCGGGAAGAGACCGCGTCGGTAAAGGCCCCCTTCTCGTGGCCGAAAAGCTCGCTTTCGATGAGGGTTTCGGGGATGGCGGCGCAATTCACCTCCACAAAAGCCCGGTCCGCCCGGGAGGAACCGTTGTGCACGGCCCGGGCCACCAGTTCCTTTCCGGTTCCGTTCTCCCCGCCGATGAGGATCCGGGCCTCGCTGGAGGCGGCCTGCCGGATCAGGGCGCGGACCTTCTCTATCCCCCGGCTGGTTCCGATAATTTCGTCTTTCAGGATGACCCTGTTCCGCCGGAGGTTCCGGTTTTCTTTCCGCAGCTTCCGCATTTCCAGGGCGTTGCGGCAGAGGGTCAGCACCTTGTCCAGGGAAAGGGGTTTTTCCAGGAAATCGAAGGCCCCCAGCTTTACCGCCCGGACGGCCATGTCTATGTTGGCGTGGCCGGAGATGACCACCACCTCAAGTTCGGGCCATTCCTTCCGGATCCGCTCCAGGGCTTCCATCCCGCCCAGCTTGGGGAGCAGCACGTCCAGGAAAACCAGATCCACCGTTTCCCGGCCCAGGATCTCAAGGCCCAGGATCGCGTCTTCCGCCGTCAGGACACGGTAAGACTCGTCCTCCAGGATCGAGGCCAGGGTCTGCCGGATTCCCGCTTCGTCATCAATGATAAGGATCGCCGCCACTATTCCCCGCTCCCCGCCGGGACGCCCGCTTCGGAAAGCTCGACGGGCAGATCGATAAAAAAGGTCGTACCCGTTCCCTCCGCGGAATTAAACCAGATCGCCCCGCCGTGATCGTTAACTATCCGTTCCACGATGGGAAGCCCCAAACCGGTGCCGCTTTCCTTGGTGGTAAAATAGGGGGTAAAGACAAGGGGGGCGTTTTGATCCGAAATACCCTTCCCGGTATCCCTGAAACTTACCCTACAATAGCGGCTCTCCCGTTTTTGTACAAGGTCCGTGCGGATCTCGATAAGGCCGCCGCCGTTCATGGCGTCGATGGCGTTGACAATGAGGTTGGTCAGTACCTGGCCAAGCCGGTGCCTGTCGATGCGGACGGAAACATCCGCTTCCACATGTTCGATGTCGAAGCGAATCCCTGGGTGGGAGATCCCGTAGGGGCTTATGGTCTCCTCCGCCGCTTTCCGGAAATTGGTCCAGGCCTTGGAAGGCTCCATGGGACGGGAAAGGGTACGGAATTCGTTGAGCAGGATGGAGAGGCCCTCCACTTCCCGGAGGATGGCCATCATGGAGCTCTCCAGTATCTCCCCTACCCGCTCCGGATCGTTCCGCCAGCGCCGTAAAACCCGTTCCGAGGAAAGTTTGATGGGGGTAAGGGGGTTCTTGATCTCGTGGGCAAGCTGCTGGGCTATGTTCTGCCAAATGGAAATTTTTTCCGACTTGACCAGGGCGGCCCGGGACTTTTCCAGATCCTGCACCATGGCGTTGAAGGAGCGGATCAGTACCCCCAGCTCGTCGCCCCGGCGGGCGAGGATCTGGATGGAGAAGTCCCCTTCCGCCACCCGGCGGGTCGCTTCGGTAAGCTCAACCAGGGGCTGGGTTACCCGGCGGGTAAAAGAGATGGCGATAATCGCCGTCATCAGCAGAGTGGGGAAGAAGAAGACCCCGTAGTAAAAGAGCAGGAGAGGCCGCATATTGTTCCGGATGGAATCAATGACCCCGAAATTGGCGACCTCGTTTTCAATCGCCTCGTAACCCTGATCAAAGCCTTCCCCCAGGCTGTAGGCCACGATCCGTATAACCTGTTCCCGGGGGAATTCCCTGGGGAACAGGGCGTAACGGACGAGCCCTTCGTCCCTGGGTATCTCCCGGCCGACGGGGCCGGGCTGCAGAAGCGGGGGGTTGGAAAGCCGCAGGGCCTCGTCTCCCGCGAAGGCCGCGCTTTCCCAGACGCCGTCCGGGCCCTGCCGGAAATCCTCTACCGCCAAGACCCCTTCGGGCAGGGGCCGATCCGGCGCGGAGGACTGGCCGGCTTCTCCGGGCCTCCTCATCCAGGGGCCGAAATCGGTCTCCCGAACCAGTTTTTCCAGTTTTTCCATACGCAGGGAGTAGGCGTCCATGGCGAAATCGTGGGCCGCCGCCGCCGCGGAGACGACGTTGACACTCCGCCAGAAGTCGGTCAGCTCCTTTGCCGCCAGGGTCGTGACAATCGCCGAAGGGGCGGCGGCAAAGGCCACGATGATGATAAAGTAGCTCAGAAGCCGGATTTTAAACTTGCTCCCGATCCGGCGGGCCACCACGTCCCGGAGCAGGTTCGCCACCGAGACAGCCAGAAATACCAGGAGTACCGCCGGAATGGTGAAAAAGACGATCCGGTTGAGGGCGCCGGGAATCTGGCCGTCCTGCAGGGTGGCGGAGAAAAATGTCCGGGAAAAAACCACGGTAAGGGCGCAAAGCAGCGCGTAGATGAGTACCAGGCCCCGGACATTGATCACCGAAGGCTTCGGGCGCGTTCTAAGGCTTTTCAATCTTCCTCAAACTTCGATTCAAAAAGGCGGACCAGCGCCTCCACCGCCTCCTGTTCATCCTCACCTTCGGCGATGATCTTAAGCTCCGTGCCGAAACCCGCGCCCAGGGTGATAACTCCCAGGATAGATTTGGCGTTTACCTTTTCGTCACCCCTTTCGATGTATATATTGGATTTAAAGTTCTTGACCGTCTGGACTAACAGCGCCGACGGCCTCGCGTGGATGCCGGCCCTGTTCGACACTTTTATCATTTTTTCTGTCATAAGAGATCCTTTTAAATTATATCCTCGGCGCCGTAGTATACCGAGCGGGTATTGTCGCTTTCGATCCACTTCAGGATATTCTGGTTGAATTCCTTGGCGGCGTTGTAGCCCATCTTTTTGAGCCGCTCGTTCATCGCCGCGGTTTCAATGATAATGGGGATGTTCCGGCCGGGTTTTACGGGGATCTCCAGTTTGGGGACGCTTACCCCCAGTATTTCCATGCTCTGATCCTCTATGCCCAGCCGGTCGTAATTCTTGCTGGCGTCCCATTCTTCCAGCATGACCACCAGCTCTATCTGGGCCCGGTCCCGGATGGCCCCCACGCCGAACAGGTGGGTTATGTTGATGATCCCCGTTCCCCGGATCTCCATGTGATGGCCGATGATCTTGTTCGCCCCGGTTCCCATGAGGATGTTCCCGTTGGCGCAGCGGATGTCCACCACGTCGTCCGTCACAAGCCGGTGGCCGTGGTGGATAAGTTCCAGGGCGGTTTCGCTCTTTCCCACCCCCGAGCCGCCCAGGAGCAGGATCCCCAGGCCGTAAACCTCCACCAGGACTCCGTGGATCTGCTGCCGGGGGGCGAAGATATCGCTGAGTATCCGCAGGGCCCGGGCGGAAAACTCCGCCGAGGGTAAATCGGTCTGCAGGATGGGACACTGGGCCCTTTCGGCTTCCTCGAACAAAAACGCCGTGGGCTCGAAGCTGTTGGTAAATATGCAGCAGGGGATGCGGTAGGAAAACATCCGTTTAACGTTTTCGGTGTTTCCCTCCCGCTCAAGCATCCTGAGGCAGGCGGTTTCGCCCTGGCCGAAGAGTTGAACCCGCTGATGGGCAAAAAATTCGTAAAATCCTAACAGGGCCTGGCCCGGCCGGTTCAATTCGGGGCTGCTTATTTCCCGGGCCAAGCCCTTCCGCCCGCCGATACACCTTAAATCCAGGGAATTATGTTCTTTCAGTTCAAGATTAAGCAGATCCAGAACGGTAAAACACTTGTCGGACATGAGCTAACTATAGAGCAAGGATTCGGATCTGACAAGTAAGCAAACGCGTTCGCGGCGTCTCCGGCGGCTTGATTAGGCTAAAACAGATCGGCAAAGCCGTTTATAAACGAGGCTTTCCCAAAACTTCGGTTTTTGGAAAAGCCCAATAGCGTTATTCTCTCCTTAAGGAATAGGTGCCCCGATAGGCTCCATCGGTTAACACAATTGTCATTGAACCTTTGGCGCCCGTTTTTACATAACCGGTTTTAATAACCGGAGCAGGGATGTTACGAATTATATCAGCGGTGGTTGAGGATGTTTGTTCGTATGTTCCACTGCTGTCAAAACGGCCGCTAATCCATAACTCCCAAACTCCATCACCCACAGTTAATGTAACAGGGTAACCGCTTATGGTTGCTTGCCAAACACCCCAATATTCGGCAAAAGCAGCCTCCTCCTGACTGCCTGTTTTTTTCATGGGTGGTAATTCTAGTGTTGATCCGTCATCAAGGGTAATAGAATCGGGAATGTTTAATTCGGTCTCGCTAATAAGTTTGCCGGTAAAACCAGGTTTTCCTGAAGCGGGGGTAAATGTTGCGTTGCCATCTGTTCCCATTAATACTTTTCCACTGCTTTTGACAACACCATCATATGTCAGCGTGTATTTAGCTGTTTCACCGCCGGCTAATACTGCCCGCCCGCTGGTCATATAGTCTCCGCCGGGATAAATACTTTTCATGGAAACAGAGAGCGCCTTTTGATTCGCTTCGGATGTTATGGTCATAACATATCCCTTGTAGGCATACGTATACGATGCCGTTGATGGAATATTGTTCCCGTCACCACCACCACCACCACCGCCTCCTCCTCCTACTCCTCCTCCGCCATCACATGACAAGAAAAAACAAACGGCTAATAAACCAATTAAAACGGTAAAAAATAATTTCATTCTCATAATTCTTTCCTTTAAGTTTGTTGCCCTTCGGCGAATATATAATTTTACATGGTCAACAAGTTAAGAAATTGGAGGTGATCTACAAAGTATGATAGATAGAAATCTTGTTCGCCGCTTACACGGCTTCAAGAGGATTTTGAAACGAAAGATCGTGTAATTCGCGGTTTCTTTTTGGGGCTTACTCTTTTTCTATTTTTTCCGTGGATCTGCCCCCCCCCCCCCCGAGGGCAAAGATAGCACTGCATATCCGCGGGGCGCGGACGGAAAACTTCGACCGGGGAAAATCGGTCTGCGGGTCAGACATGGATTAATTGTGGAGCAATGATTCCAATCTGTCAAGGCAAGTAGCGACAGCGCCTCCAGTAATCTTAATTAACCACCAAGGCGCACAAAGGTACACGAAGGGCCGGCTCTGCTAATTTTATCCCTTCGTCGCCTTGGTGGTAAAATTTGTTAAACGGACCTTTAGGATAAACAGCTGTTGGGTACGGTTAAATTCCGGCGGATTTTAAAGACATTGCTCTATTTTGTCTTGACATTTTGCCCTTTTTTTCTTATATTTGTGAAATATTTCACAGATAGCGGTTCGCCGCTGTCGGGAAGGGTGTATTTTGGAGCATATTCCAGGCCCCACAAGGGAAAGGCTTCTCCGTCTAATGCGGATTCTGGAAGACTCCGGCAGGGAGCATTTGACCTCGGCCCAGATCGAGGGGCTTACCGGCTGGCCGAGCCACACCATACGCAAGGACATTTCCTTTCTGGGGATCCATGACGCGGAAGGAAACGGCGAGGGGCTGGGCGGCAAGGCCGGTTCGCAGGGCGGTTATTCCCCGGCGGTTCTGGCGCCGATAATCCGCAAAGCCCTTTCCCTGAACCGCCGCCGGCAATTCTGCATCGTGGGCCTGGGCCGGCTGGGATCGGCCTACCTGGGCATGCCGCCGGAAGCGGGTTTCAAGTCCCCCGGGGTTTTTGAACTGGCCGCGGGTTTCGACATCAGCGTGAACCGGGTGGAGATTCTCAGATCCCCGGTTCCCCTTTACCCGGCCTACAAGATGGGGGAGGTAATCGGCCGCTTCGGTATCGAGATCGCCCTGCTCTGCGTCCCTCCCGAGGCGGCCCAGGGCACGGCGGAGAAGCTGGCCGCCGCGGGTATCCGGGGCATCCTCAACTTCGCGCCCCTGGCCCTTATGCTTCCCCCGGAGATCGCCGTGCGCAACGTGTACCTGGAAGATGAGCTTTGCGCCCTGGCAATCCACATGTAAGCGGGGCTGTTTCAACACTTCGGTCTTGAAAGGGCGGCCCTTGATTTAGTACATAAGCGGCGTTCCGCCGTTTTGTGGAAGGAGTGACTTTATGCGCGTGTACAATTTTTCCCCCGGACCTTCGGCGCTGCCCCTGCCGGTTTTGGAGCGGGCCGCCGGAGAAATGATCGACGCCAACGGTTCCGGACAGTCGGTGATGGAGATGAGCCACCGTTCCAAAGACTTCAAATGTATCATCGAAAAGACCTAGGCCCTGCTCCGGGAGCTTATGGGGATCCCCGCCAACTACAAGGTTCTTTTCCTCCAGGGGGGCGCTTCACTCCAGTTCTCCATGATCCCCCTTAACCTTGCCGCCGGGGAGCGGGAGGCGCCCAAAAAACGGGCCGTCTACATCGACACCGGCGTCTGGGCAAAGAAAGCCGCCGACGAGGCGGCCAAATATGTGGAACCCCTTATCCCGGCAAGCTCCAAGGACAGGAGTTACGCCTACATTCCCCCGGCCCCCCCGCCGGAACCGGGAGCCGCCTACTACCACATCACCCTGAACAACACCATCGTGGGTACCAGGTGGACGGCCCTTCCCGATACCGGAACAGTCCCCCTGGCGGCGGATATTTCCAGCTGCGTCCTTTCCGAGCCCCTGGACGTGTCCAAATTCGGCGTCCTCTACGCCGGGGCGCAGAAGAACCTGGGCCCCGCGGGAACCACGGTGGTCGTTATCCGGGAGGATCTGATCGGCCATGCCCCCTCCTGGGTTCCCGTCCTGCTCCGCTACGACATCCACGCCGCCGAAGGCTCCCTGTACAATACCCCGCCCTGCTACGGGATCTACGTCATCGGCCTGGTGCTGGAGTGGCTCAAAGACCTGGGCGGCGTTCCCGCCATTGCCCGGCTAAACCGGGAAAAGGCGGAGCTTTTCTACGGTTATCTGGAAAATTCCGCATATTTCAAGTCCCCGGTGGAGAGGGAATTCCGCAGCCTTATGAATATCCCCTTTGTCCCCCGGGAGGCCGACCCGGAGAAACGGAAAGACATGGAGACCCGTTTTGTGAAAGAAGCCGCCGCCGCCGGCCTGTTGAATCTGGCGGGGCACCGGCTGGTGGGGGGCATGAGGGCCAGTATCTACAACGCCATGCCCATCGAGGGCGTCAGGGCTCTTATCCGGTTCATGGAAAAATTTGAAACCGCCTCGAACAATTAGAGTCTGTCAATAATGTGGACACATTATTGACTTGGACCGTAGGTCCGCGACTTCCTTAAAAACCGCGTTTGCCTATGCAAATGCAAGGTCTGTCCGTAAAGTAACCGACTTTATGGGCAGACACTAATTAACGCGATGGGGCTTTCCCGGGGCTTCGGTTTTTGGGAAGGGCTCTATTAACAGGGAGATACCAGTATGTTTCGGATACAGACATTGAACAAGATAAGCCCCCCGGGGCTGGAACTTTTTCCCCGGGACCGGTACGAGGTGGCCAGCGAGATCCCCCACCCCGACGCGATTCTGGTTCGGAGCGCGGATCTGCACAGCTTTGCCATCCCCGAATCGGTTAAGGCCATCGCCCGGGCCGGGGCGGGCTACAACAACATCCCGGTAAACGCCTGCAGCGACAGGGGCGTCGTGGTCTTCAACACCCCCGGCGCCAACGCCAACGCGGTGAAGGAACTGGTCCTGGCCGCCCTGTTCCTCTCCTCCCGGGATATCGTGGGAGGCGTCAACTGGGGGCATACCATCGCGGATCGGGCGGATCAGGTGCCGGATCTGGTGGAAAAGGAAAAGTCCCGGTTCGGGGGGCCGGAAATCCGGGGCAAGACCCTGGGGGTAGTGGGGCTGGGGGCTATCGGGGCCGCGGTGGCCAACGACGCCGTTGCCCTGGGTATGGAGGTTATAGGCTACGATCCCTACATTTCCGTGGACGCCGCCTGGGGCCTTTCCAGCCGGGTTATCCGCGCCGACACCCTGGAGGGACTTCTGGCCAAGTCCGACTACGTGACCCTCCACATCCCCCTGACGGACGCCACCAAGGGGCTCCTTAACGGGGAAAAATTCCGCTTTATGAGGAAGGATGTCCGGATCATCAACCTGGCCCGGGGCGGGCTGGTGAACGAGGCGGACATTGTCGCCGCCCTGGGGACGGACCGGATCGCCGCCTATGTTACCGATTTTCCCTCGGCGGAACTCCTGGCCTGCCCCCGGGCGATCTGCGTTCCCCACCTGGGGGCTTCCACCCCGGAGGCGGAGGACAACTGCGCCGTTATGGCGGTGCGGCAGCTTATGGATTACCTTGAGGCCGGGACCATCCGGAATTCGGTGAATTTTCCCCGCTGCCGTCTGGATCAGCGCGCCCCGTTCCGGCTCCTGGTGGCCAACCGGAACATCCCCAACATGGTGGGACAGATCACCACCATCCTGGCGGAGTTGAATATCAACATAACCGATTTGATCAACCACCACCGGGACGACTACGCTTATAACATAATCGACACGGAACAGCGGATCCCCGAAACGGTGCTGGAACGCCTGAAACAGGTGGAGGGGATAATCCGTGTCAGAACCATAGAACAGGAAGGATGAAAAATTTAAGAATGATCGTGCGAAAGAACAGTTTGGTAAATCAGTTAAAAAACGGTGTTTTTGTTTCCAAGCCGGCGGCGGAACCGGCAAAGCGGTTTGAGGTCGTCCTGGTTTCGGGTAAACCGAATTTGAGCGCCAAAAGGCCGCCGGATTGGGGCCGGAAAAAACCGGAGCGGTTTCTCTGGCTGCGGTTCGAGTACACCCTGCCCTTTTTCTTCGCGGCCCTGGCGGCCCTTAACATCTGCGCCTTTATCTCCCTGCTGAGATCCCCCCCCTTCCAGGAGCCTCCCCCGGCGCCGCCGCTTATCCAGGAGCCGGAAGACCCCCTTCCGGAACTTTTCGACGGGCTTTCCCCCGCCTTTCTCAAGGAACCGAAGCCGGCCCAGAATTTGATATCCCAGTATTACCGGGACCTCCTTTCCCGGGATCTGGTGATCGACTTTTTTTCCCGTATTACCGGTTCCCGGGAGATAGCCGAGATGATCCTCGACGCCGCGGAAGCCCATAAGGTTCCTCCCAGTTTGGCTTTCGCCGTGGCCTGGGAAGAAAGCCGCTACCGGCCTCGGGCGGTCAACGCCAATAACCGGAACGGCAGCGTAGACCGGGGGCTTTTTCAGCTTAACAGCCGATCCTTTCCCAAACTCAGCGAGACGGATTTTTTCGATCCCCGGATAAACACCTGGTACGGACTCGCCCATCTCCGCTGGTGCCTGGATACCGGCGGATCGGAAGTCGTCGCCCTGGCCATGTACAACGCCGGGACGGTCCGGGTCAACGCCAACGGGACGCCCAGGGCGACCCTGGAGTACGCGGGGAGGGTGCTGAATTCCTGCCGGAAAATCGACGGCTTCTTTGAGGCCGAAATCGACCGGCTCAATATAGAAATCCCCGGCCCCCCGATTGCCCCCCTGGGCGAACTGGCCTCCGCGGAATCCTGAGGGCGCCGGCCTTTTGAGACGACGGTTCCATGAGTTTGCCGCGTTTCGCGCATGAAACCCCATAGGAGAACATATCGCCTAGCCCCCCTACGGTGCCGGGGAAGACTCCCCGGCCCGGGCCTCCTCCAGTTCTTCCGCCAGCCCTTCCCAGGCGGCGGTTTTTTCCTCTATCGCCCGGCCAAGGGCCTTAAGCTTTTCCTGGACCGCCCTGGCCTTTTCCCCGCTGGAGTAGACTTCCGGGCGGCCGAGCTGCGCTTCCAGCCCGGCCTTTAGGGCCTCCAGTTCCTCCAGGGCCTTGAGGATCTCCGCCTCCCGCCGCTCCAGCCGGCGGATCAGGGTCTGCCGCTGTTTTGCCGCGTCCCTCCGATCCGCCGCCTTGAGGGGGACCGGGGGCCTGGAAGCCGCCTCCGGGAGGCTTTCCTCCCTGACCCGCTCCAGGTAGTAAGCGTAGTTTCCGTAAAAGAGCCGGGCCCGGCTCTGAGGCTCCCCCGCGCCGCTCTCCGCGTCCCCCCTGCCGGGCCCGGGAGGGGCCAGTTCCAGGGTCTTGGTGGACAGGGCCTCCATAAAACCCCGGTCATGGGACACGAAGACGATGGTTCCGTCGAAGGCCCGGAGGGTATCCAGCAGGGTTTCTTTGGATTGCAGATCCAGGTGGTTGGTGGGTTCGTCGAGGATGAGCAGGTTCATGGGTTTAAGGAGCAGCCTGAGCAGGGCGAGACGGCTCCTTTCCCCGCCGGAGAGTACCGAAAGGGGCTTATACACGTCGTCGCCCCGGAAGAGGAAGGCCCCCAGCATATCCCTTAACCGGGGAAGAAGGGCCGTGGGGGCTTCGGCTTCCAGGAATTCCAGCACCCCCGGGGCGGCGGCCGGCCCGGCCCCTTCCGCCCGGGCGCCGCCGGGCGTTCCCGGACGCTCATCCGGCAGCGTTGTGTCGTCCTGGGAGAAGTAACCGGGAATTACGCCCGACCCGTACCGGTAGCTCCCCTCAAAGCCGGGGTCCGCCCCGGCAAGGATGCGGAGCAGGGTACTCTTTCCCGCCCCGTTCCGGCCCACCACCAGGAGCCGTTCCCCCTTTTCCACAAGGAGATCCAGGCCGGAGAAGATCCGCCGCCGGCCGTAACTCTTTCCCAGCCCCTCAAGGGTAAGAACCTTGCGCCCCGAGTGGGGCGGGGGAGGAAAGGCGATGCTGATTTTCTTGAGGGACTCGGGGATCTCGATACGATCCATTTTTTCCAGCCGCCTGACGAGCTCCTGGGCGAAGGCCGCCTTGCTGGCCTTGTAGCGGAACCGGCGGATCAGGGCCTCGGTTTTGGCGATCTCCTCCCGCTGGGCCTCGTGGCGCTTGAGGAGGCTTTCCAGCTCCTGCCGCCGGGTCTTCTCGTAGGCCGAGTAGTTGCCCGCGTAGCGTTTCAGGTTCCCCTGGAAGATCTCGTAGACCTCGTTCACCGTTACGTCCAGAAAGTAACGGTCGTGGGAAACCAGGAGATAGCCCCCGGCGAATTTACCCAGCCAGTCTTCCAGCCAGGAGCGGGCCTCAATGTCCAGGTAGTTGGTCGGCTCGTCCAGGAGGAGGATGTCCGGCCGCTCCAGCAGCGTCTTCGCCAGGGCGATCCGCATCTGCCAGCCTCCCGAGAATTCCTCGGTATCCCGGCCCAGATCCTTTTCGGAGAAACCCAGCCCCGTAAGAACCGAGGAGACCGCCGCCTCCCGCTGGTAGTAGCCGGAAGTTTCCACCGCTTCCTGGAGCCGGTGGTACTCATCAAGGAGCAGCGCGGTTTTGCCGTCGTCGCTTTTCGCCTTTTCAAGCTCCCCGCCTATTCCCTCCGCCCGCAGGAGCATGGCCCGGACCGGCTCGAAGGCGGTTTCCGCCTCCTCCCGCAGTTTTTTCCCCTGGTGTACGATTCCCGACTGGGGGAGGTAGGATACGCGGCTTCCCCGCTGGATGGCCCGGTCCCCCGAGTCCGCGGGGATAAGGCCGGCCATGATCTTCATCAGGGTGGATTTCCCCGATCCGTTCGCCCCGGCAAGCCCCGCCCGGGAACCCGCGGCCAGGCGGAGGCTGACGTTTTTCAGAATGTCCCGATCCCCGAAGGCAAGGGAAACCTGGGAGAATTGCGCGAAGGCCATATCAGATCCGGGGTTTGAAGAAGTAGAGGATCATGGGGGAGGAGGAACGCCGGGTGACCACGATGCCGTCCATACTGGTATCCGGGGCGTACTCTACGCGGAGGCCCTGGCCGTCCAGGGTGTACATAAAGCGGAGCGGAATCTCCCCCCTCGTTTCGGAGGCGAAGCGCAGGGTAAAAGCCCCGTCGTAACGTTCCCGCAGATCCGGGCTGAGGTACAGGTTCATGTCGATGGAACCGAAATTCGCCGCGTAGGAGGGGATCGGCTGGGGGACAAGCCGGTCCTTGCCGGTCCAGGTAAAATTTCCCTCCTGGGTAAATAAAAGGGTTCCGTAGTAGGTGCTGGTAAAAACCGGCCCCTCTTGGTAAACGGCGGCGAAGAGATGCCCGCGCCGGGTAATCTCCTGTTCGATAATGTCGTCAAGCTCGGCGGGAAGGGTCACAAACAAAAGGGAGCGCAGCATCCCTCCGGCTTCGGTGTACTGAACCGCCAGGGTACTGGCGGAACGGAGGCTCATCTGGAGGCTGGTTCCCTCAAAACGCCAGGATCGGGTTCCGTTCTGACGGATCTTTGTGTAGGGAAAACTCTGTTCCAGGCCGGAAGTGAAGATATGGGCGATTCCCGTGTCCTGGCCGGGGGAAAAACTCCAGTGCCGGGAAAGCTCCTCCAGGTTGATGTGCCCGCTGTCCAGCATGATCCCGTAAGCTTCCGGGGACCAGGTCCGGGCCAGAACCCAATCCAGTTCCGGGTCTTCCTCTTCCTTTTCGGCATCCTGTTCCACCGCCAGGACGCCCCCGGTATGCTCAAAAAATTTGAGCCGGTAGGAAAAACAGTAGCCCGTGCTGCCGTCCTCGGTCATAACCCGGTACCATTCGCCGGGCAGGGGGTCTCCGCTGGCGCCTACCGCCGGGTTCCCTTCCACCTGGGAAAGGATCTTTATTATTTCCCCCGTCTTTAGCCGGTAGACCCGGCGGGCGTTGTTGTCGGCGGCGTCCCTGATTGGCAGGCCGTCCTGGAGATTTTCGGCGTAGGTAAGGGTGTAGGGGGCGAAGTTTCTGACCCGCTGCTCCGCCTTCCTCCGGCTGCCCAGGAATTCAAAGTGGGTCAGGGGTATTTCGAATTTGTCGATGCCGTCCTCCGCCGTCCGGTAAGCCTCGGGGATGCCCACCACCCAGGTCTGGCTGATGTCCGAACGGAGGTACACGGGCAGCACCGTTCCGGAGGGAATCGGCGGGTTCTGGGACGACCAGAGCAGCACCCCCCAGCCGATTCCCCGGGAACAGGAAGAGAGGAAAATCGAAAGACCAAGGAGGAACAAGCGGAAAAAATACCGGCCTTTCCCGCCCGTAATCCGGCGGATCGAATATCCCGAATCCATAGACCTACCCCTGCTTTAACTTGAGAACCCACTGGCGCAGTATATGGGCCGCCCAGTGAATGATAAGCAGTTGCAGGCGGGTAAGGGAACACAGATCGTCGTCCAGCGCCGCCTCGGCGAGTACGACTTTTACCATGGTGGAACAGTGTTCGTCGGGCAGCTCCAGAATCCAGCGGGAGAGGGCCGCGCCCTTCTTTTCGTGGATGTAGGCGGAAACCGCGGCCTGGATAGTTTTCGCGTGGCTGGCGATCATGGCCAGGTTCTTTTTCCTAAAGTAAAGCCGGCGGTTTCCCAGGCAGGAACGGTAGAACTCAAAAGACGATTCCGCCTCGTCCATGGCCAGGGCGGGGGCCAGGCTCTGATCTTCCAGGAAACGCACCAGAATCGGGTAGAAGTAGTTTTGGGTATCCAGAATCGAGGCCATGGCGAGGATCACCTCGTCCCGCAGGTAGGGCGGGGGATCGGAGCTTTTAAGGATGTCCAGAAGCACGGAAAGCGAGTTTTGGGAGCCGTAGATCCCGAAAGCCTCCACCCCCATTATCTTGAGCCGGGGGTTCCGGGTTTTCAGGATCTTTTCCTCGATTCGGGGCCGGAAAGCGTCGTCTTTCAGGCGGGCCAGGGCGATCATCGCCTCCCCGGCCAGCATGTAGTCGTCCGAGGCGGCCAGCTCCCTCAGCAGGGGGATGGCGGAGAAGGCCCCGTGGGTTCCCAGGATACGGGCGGAAATATAGGCGGTGGTGTAGGGGTTGTTTACCAGATCGTCCATCAGCGCGCGTTCCGCGTCCTCGGTCAGGTCTTTCAGGGTTTCCATGGCCCGCAGGGACTCCATCCTGATGGCAAGCCGGGGGGAGCGGGCCCGAACCAGGAGGCCCTTGACGGCCAGTTGGGAGGGGGTGTCGTGCAAAGCGCCCAGGATCTGCTGTTCCTCATAGGAGTCGCTGGT
>JAITQR010000343.1 GCA_031288815.1 Treponema sp. | reverse complement strand
CCCCCCCCCCCCCCCCCCCCCCGACCGGCAGACTCGCCCTGTCTCCGTTGCCGGCTCGGCGAGGAGAAGCTCCGTGATTTTTTTGATCCCCGGGGCCCGGCTAGGTCCGTGCCTTCCGCCGGCCTTCCGCCGTCTGTTCCCGAAAGCCTTGAGGGGCTGCGAAAGCCCGTGATTGTGGCGGCTAAACTGAATCTTTTGGTAAGCTCCCCCGAGACGGGTACGGGCTTATGGGAAGAGAGCCACCTGGTTCGCCGGATACTGGGTACCTGCGAGGAAATATGCGGACAGGAGGGGGAATCTCGTATTGTTTTCTTGGGGGATGTGCGGCTTGTCTTCCTCTTTTCCGCTGAACCGGGTGAAGACAGTTCTTCCCAGGAACGCCGGGCCAATCGTTGTATGGGTATCCTTCAGGATGTTCTTCTGAAGTACTACAATATCTACATGGACTGGCGCGTGGGAAACCGGATAAGCGATCTGTCCAGGCTCCCCGGGGCGTACCGGCAGCTTGCCGCCCAGCCTGTTGCCCGGACGGTTCAGGAACTGTTTCGTATTACCATCGATCAGGAATTACAGCTTATCACCGCTGTTTCAGGCGGGGACAGGGATAAGACCGGACAGATTCTGGAAGATATATTCAGCCCGCGGGACAGGAGGAAGCTCCTGGAAGGTGAGTTTTCCATCCTCATGGGGGATCTCCTGTCCCTTACCATGAAGCTGTACCAGGAACGCCGGATCCCTTTCCCCGAGGCCGAACGGGGAATCGCCGCCTTGGATATGAACAATGCCCGGGAATACTTTACCCGGCTGCTTACGGATCTTATCGACAGGGAAAGCGGGCACAGGGAATTTTCCTGGGCCGTGGCGGCCGCCGTCGAATACGTTCAGCGCCACTACAAGGATGATATAAGCATTCCGGATATTGGCCGTCACTGCGGCATGAATTCCTCCTATCTGGGTACCGTCTTCAAAAAAGAAACCGGAACCGGGCTTGCCCAGTTCATCAGCCGGGTACGGATACAGGCGGCGGGCATGCTGATGCTGGTAAAAAAGATCCCCCCGACCCAGGTATACGGGCAGGTGGGTTTTAGGAATTACAATAACTTTTTCAATCTTTTTAAGGAGATTACCGGGTTTACCCCGAGGCAGTTCCGGGAACAGGTTTCCACCGACTGGGTTGCCCAGTTCCATCCCCTGGGAAAGCTCTCCCGTGTAATTTCACCTTAGCGGCCTGCCGCGCTTCGCGCGCAAAACCCCAAAAGATCGCCGGGGAGGCGATTTTCTACCCCGCGAACTCCGGCCGAACCAAGGCTTCGCGGGAGCCGGATAACCGGGATTTTGCGGCCCCGGTAGCGCGAAAATCCACTAGAGTTTGTTGCGCTTCGCGCATAAAACGGTATAAATATTCATAAAATGAATATTTATACCTTACAAACTCCAAGCGGCTTTAGCCGCAAGCATGCCCATAAATCGAGATTTTTTGCATATTTATGCAAAAAATCCACAAGTGCGACAGGCTGCTAGCCACAGGCTCCCGGCGGGTTCCTGGAAATTCTTCATCTGAAAACTGGAAATTTGTTATAAAAACATAGTTTTTTAGGGATACTTAAATTTCGGATCCTGCCTCCATAATTTCCCCGGTTGTAATATCCCGGGCGGTTGTTGTTCGGAAACCGGGGTTTTTGAACAACTCTATTATTTACAGATGGAGGAAGTTATTATGAAGAATCGGGTAAAACTTGTGTACGCGCTTCTTGCTCTTGCCGCGTTTTCTATGCCGCTTTCGGTGTTTGGCGGGGGGAACAGGGATTCTTCCCCGTCCCAGGGCGCTTCCCAGGGAGGCGGGGCTAATTTTAACCCCACCGGTTTTCCTATCGTGAAAGAAACGATCACCAAGCGTTTTCTTCTCAGGCGGCCCCCGCACATTACCGATCCAAACCAGATGATCACCTTTCAGCGTTATGAGCAGATGTCCGGGGTAAAGGTGAACTGGGAGGTCGTTTCAAGTGACGGCTTTACCGAGCGGATCAATCTTTTGATGGCGTCTAATTCCATGCCCGACGCGATTATTAAGGGAGCGCCGGATATTTCCAAGACATCCGCCGATGGTTCGATTATCGATCTTACACCGCTTATTGACAGCTATTCCACGGGCGTTAAATCGTTGTTTGCCCAGTACCCCGCCGCGAAGCAGGCTTCCATATCCCCCGACGGGAAGATCTACGCCCTTCCCCTGATAAACACCCTGGATCCCAACCGGACGGGTCACCGGAACCTCTGGATAAACAAGAAGTGGCTTGACAGGCTCGGTTTAAAGGCCCCCGCTACCCTGAACGAATTTGTTGATGTGCTGCGGGCCTTCCGTGATAAGGACGCCAATGGAAACGGAAATTCTTCGGATGAAATTCCCTATGTGGTGGAGTATTCCGGCGGCCGTACGCCCCGTGTCGACTTGTTTCTGGGAAGCTGGGGAATCGCTACCAATATGGGCTACAAGTATGCCTATATCAAAGACGGAAAATTGGGGATGCTTCCCACAACCACCGAGTATAAGGAAACGCTTCAGTTTATGAATCTGCTCTGGAGGGAAAAACTCCTGGACAACGCGATATTTACACAGACTTCCGATGTTTCCCTATCCAAATTCAACAGCGACGTATCCGGCAGTTTCGGCCTTTCCTCCGACGATCTTTGGAGCAAGTACCGGGACGATTATATTCCCCTGGCCCCTCCCCGGAACGGCAATATCACTCCCGTTATAGGGCTGGGACCGAATCACGGCGGCGCCGCCTTCGTAATAACCAGGACAGACAAGAGTCCTGAAATTTCCCTGCGCTGGATTGATTATTTTTATTCCGACGAAGGTTCCCGCTTTATCGGCGGCCTTTCCCCGCTTCTTGAGGGGGTAACCTGCCAGAAACTGCCGGACGGTACATGGGAATATTCCGACAGTATCCTCAATTCGGCTAAAGGCGTGGCCATGGCCGTAGGAGACATGTGCCCCCTGCCCGGCGGCGGTTTTCCCTACTGGCGTAACGCCAACAATTCAAACTTTATCTATTCGATAAAGGTACGGGAATCGGTTCCGGTATATCAGGCGTACTATCAGACTACCCCTTCTTACGCCTATCCGGTATTCTCCGTTGAGGATGCCGAAAAGGTTAACGATATCCGCCGGGATCTGGACGTGTACCTTGATGAATGCGAGGCGAAATTCATCACCGGCGAACTGAGTTTTGACCGCTGGAACGAATATGTGTCCACCTGTGAAAAGATGAAGATAAAGGAGCTGGAAACCCTGTTCCAGGCCGCCTATAACCGTATGAAGTAACCGTTTCCCGTGTCTGTCCTCGGACCGCGTCCGGGGGACAGATCCCGGCGGCCGGGTCACGAACGATCCGGCCCTTAGAGTTGTTCAGAAGCTTCAGCTTCCGAACAACAACCGCTTAAGACTTGTTCAACAGGCAACCGGGTTGTTGAACAAGTCTGTTTTTTGAATTCCGGGTTCCGGAGGGTTACAGATGCTAAGGTCCAGGAAAAAACTAAACCAGTTACAGACTTATTGGGATCTCTATTTGATGATGCTTCTCCCGATACTTTGGTATGTCGTGTTTTGCTATGCCCCCATGTACGGTATCCAGATAGCCTTTCGGGATTATATGCCTTCCCGTGGTTTCTTTGGCAGCCGTTTTGCCGGGATGAAGCATTTCTTTCGTTTTTTTAACTCCTTTTATTTTGGCCGGGTTCTTCGGAATACCCTCAGTATCAATTTTTACAGCCTTTTTGTCGGCTTTCCCATTCCCATTGTTTTTGCCCTGCTTCTTAACGAGCTGAAGAGTTACCGTTATAAAAAACTGGTGCAAAACATAACCTACCTTCCCCATTTTCTCTCAACCGTAGTTGTGGTAAGTATTATCAGCATGCTGTTCTCTCTGGATACCGGAATAGCTAATATTTTCCTTACCGCCATGGGAAAACCCAGCAGGGACTTTCTGATCAATCCGCGGTATTTTCAGCATCTTT
>JAITQR010000330.1 GCA_031288815.1 Treponema sp. | reverse complement strand
AAAACCTGGGAAACCAGGCAACCCCAATACAGCGATCTTATGGATCAGGGCGAATGGGGCTGGATGGTCTCCGCATATTGCCCCATTCTCAATTCCCGGGGAGACATGGTAGGGATTATAGGCGTTGATTTTGAAGCTGAACAGCTTGTTGCCTCCTTGCGAAACCATACGATCAGACAGATCGTCATGAGTATCGTATTTGTTTTTGCCGGTCTGGCCTTGTTCCTGTTGTTTTTACGAAGGACATTCAAGCGTCTTGCCCTGGTAACCCATATCCTTAAGGGAATATCCGAGGGGGAAGGGGATCTTACCACCCGGATTGAAACGGGTAAAATGGACGAGATAGGGATAATGGTGGATTACGTTAATCAGACCCTGGAAAAAATACGCCACGCCGTGGCAACGATAAAAGGGGAAACCCGTAAACTTTTCGATATCGGTTCGGAACTGATGGAAAATATGATCCAAACCGCCACCGCGATTCAGGAGATTACCGGCAATATTCAGGATGTCAAAAACCAGGCCATTAACCAGAGCGCTTCGGCCACGGAAACCGCCGTGACCATGGAACAGGTGACCCATAATATCGATCGGCTGAGCGCCAGCGTGGATATGCAGATCGGCAGTGTGTCCCAGTCTTCCAGCGCCATAGAAGAAATGCTCGCCAATATCCAATCGGTTACCCAAACCCTGGTGAAAAACACGGATAACGTGAACCATCTTACCGTCTCATCCGAAGAAGGCAGGACAAGCCTTCAAGCGGTGGTCACGGATATTCAGGAAATTGCCCGGGAGTCCGAGGGGCTCCTGCAGATCACCGGGGTAATGCAGACCATAGCCAGCCAGACCAACCTGCTGGCCATGAACGCCGCCATTGAGGCCGCCCATGCCGGGGAGGCCGGAAAAGGTTTCGCGGTAGTGGCCGACGAGATCCGAAAGCTCGCGGAAAATTCAGGCGATCAATCAAAAATCATCAGCGGGGTACTTAAGAAGATAAAGGGATCCATAGACAAGATAACCAAGTCCACCAACGCGGTGCTGGATAAATTTGAATCTATTGACAGCTCGGTACAGACCGTGTCGGCGCAGGAAGCCAGTATCCGCGCCGCCATGGAGGAACAAAGCCAGGGAAGCAAACAAATTCTGGATGCTATTGCCAAGCTTAACGAAGTTACCAGGAATGTAAAAGAAGGTTCCATGGAAATGATGAATGGCGGCGAGCAGATTATCAAAGAAAGCAAGAACCTGGAACTGGTAACCCAGGAGATCGCCGGGAAGGTGAATGATATGGCCGTCGAAGCTGAGCAAATCGACGCGGCGGCGGTCCGGGTAAATCAGATAAGTTCCCAAAACAAGGAATACATCAACACTTTGGCCCTTGCGGTATCCAAGTTTAAGGTTGAGTAAGGGGGTTTCCGTTCCAGCCGATTCGCTCAAGCTGTTCGACAAGGTGTCTTCGAAGGGCGATTACGGTAGCCCCGCTTCTCATCAGACTTACCCCGTCTTCTATGCCGGCAACCCCGCCGGAGGCTTTGATTCCCATGTCCGGCCCGATTGTTTCGCGGATAAGCTCAATAATATGATTTGTTGCCCGGCCCGGCCCAAAACCCGTACAGGTTTTTACGAAGCCGGCGCCCGTGTCCCTGACCAGTTTGGCGGCGGTAACGATTTCGTCTTCCGTCAGAATGCCAACCTCGATAATGACCTTGAAGGGAACCCTGAACGGCTTTGCCACCGTCATAATGGCCGCGATATCCTCGCTTACCCTTTTGTAGTCCTTCGCCTTGAAGGCGCCAAGGTTCATAACCATATCCAGATCCGTCGCTCCCCGGACCAGCCCTTCCTCCGCCTCACAGCATTTTACCTTTGTGGTCTGGTTGCCGGAGGGAAAACCCACGCAGATCTGGGCGAGGACTTTTGAGTCTTTTACCGCGTCCACCTGGATACCGAGATTCCAGGGAAAAGCGACTACGGCGCGGAAGCCGTATTTTTTCGCGTCCTCACAGGCGGCCAGGGCTTCTTTGGGACCGGCGCTAAGGGTGAGCGCTTCCGAGTAGTCAACGCAGGCGAGAAGTTTTCGTATGTCGTCATTAGTCACCGTTATCATAATTTTCTCCTTAATACCAAATGGGCGATATCAAGAAAGATGTCAATAGATCGCCCGATGTCTTGACGTCAGGAAATATTTTTTTTAATATAAAATTGATGGCTATTGAAACAGATGCCCAAGTTGTCCCTCCCCCTGTTCCCGTTTTTGATAGTATTTTTGGTAAAAACAGCGACACGGCGGATACCCCGGTAACGGACGTGGAAGATATAGCTGAGACGGGGGATGAAAACGGCAGGGAAGAGTCGGCTCTAGGGCCCGCGAAATTCCCCGAGATTACCAAAAAGCTCGAGGATGTCCCCCATCAATTTTTTAACGATTCGAATTATTATAAGACCGCCCTTTCCAACGAGGGGAATAGCGCCACACGGGTTCACGAGCTTTTGCAGAAGTATCTAAACGCCAAAGATCCCAAAGACCGCAGTGTTTTCCGTCAGCAGTTTATTACCGCGTTTTGGGATTTTTTAGGTACTTTGGCAAAGAAGGCCGGGGGAAATATTTTGCCTCCCAAGCGTTTTCTGCTTCGTTTTGCCATCCTGCATCCGACTTTTGTTGAAGGCAATACCCGGGAATTTTTTTCAAAAATCGTGGTGGAAAACGAGCTTGACCAGCCCGTTTATTACCTGGATGAATGGCTTAAGGCCATCGGAAACGGGACGGTCCGGCCCTCTACTACCGACGAGGTAAAAACTTCCCGGACCCCCGGAGCGATCCGTATTCAGCAGCTTTTGGATAAAGCCCAGGGTAAACTAGATGGTACCAGGGGGCTTGTTAAGGCCAAGGACGAGGATCGGGGTAATCTGGAAGACAATATTCAGGAACGGGTGAAGGTTATTCTGTCGCACGATTCCACGGACGGACTTCCCAATATCCGCGCCCCTTACAGCGAGAATCAGAAAAAGGCCATCGCTGAAATTCAGGAATTTTTGAAAGGGCTCCTGAAGGTGGATCGTGAGCAGGCAAGTCTCCTGCGGGATTATGACCAGGCCCTGGAGGACGTGGAGACCCTTCGGCAGAAAATGGCGGAAGAAGGCGGCTCCGCCCAGGTAGACACCAACGCCATAGGGGCCGAATTCGATACAATCCGGCAAATGGTCAAGATGACCATTGGACGGCAGGGGAATCATTTCCCGGTACTTACTTCCGAGTATTTCCATAGCGGACTCAACAATATTGGTTTTCGGGAGAATGTCCTTTCCATTCTGGCCCATATCGAAGAAATAGATCCCGAATGTTTTGTGCGGGTCTATAAGAACCACAACAACCGTATAGCTCCTTATGTCATTCTTCTCCCCAGTTACGGGGATACGGGCTTCTGCTGGGAACCCTTTGATCGTCATAACCGGGCCACCAGCCGGGGCCGTATTGCCATTCCCATGTATCCCAAGAATCTCTATGTGGCGGCGCTTACCGCGGCGGCGGATCTCCGCTGGCAGGTAGCCAAGGAAAAGGCCAATTTTTACTGGATGGAAGAGGGGCTTACGGGAAACTACTACCAGTGGTTTCAGAAGATGAAGCTTAAGGGCAACATTAAGGATTATTTTATCCAGGATTATATTGTCTGGATGACCAAGGAATGCGAGGGGATCCAGAAACTGGACAAGGAAGTCCGGGGCCTATTCTGGCGCTATATGCCCTTTGCCCAGCCGGTAAAAGAAAAGCTCAAAACCCGCAATTTTATTTACCAGGAACTCTACCAGCGGGATATCAATCGGTCCATGTCGGACGGCTATTAGAGGTGTTCAGAAACCGAAGTTTCTGAATAATAACCGCTTAAAATCGGCAAAATCCGGGGTATTGTGCAAGACTTGTTCGACAACCAACCGGGTTGTTGAACAAAGCCTGGTGAGCCCCGCCACCGGGAACCGCTATTCCGTTTTTTTGGGCCGGCGGTACCGGGAACCGAAAATCGGGTCGAAGTGCTTTTCTATATCTATACGTTTCATGAGTTGTTTAAGCACAAGCCGGTACACCACAAAAGACAGGGCAATAGCGGCGATAAAAATGATGGGGAAACCCCAGGCGACGGATTCCTGGGGTAGTTTCTCTATCAGGAACCTGGCGTAAATTACCATCAGAATAAGAAAACAGATAACCGTGGTGACAATGTTAAACACCGTCGCTCCCAGGATAAAAAACAGGGTATTGGTTTTCTTGCTCATAGGTCCTCCGTATACATTAACGACAGCGGCCGCCTTAAAACGCCGCTTTATCCTGGGTTTTCTTAGAATCCGTGAAGATACTAATCAGGAACAGGATACAACAGATCACTACGCTGGAATCGGCGATGTTGAAGGTGGGCCAGCGCTCAAGCCCCAGGAACCCGTAAAACTTTACACTTATAAAATCCACCACCCCGTCGGGCCGGGTAATCCGGTCTATGATGTTGCCCAATCCCCCGCCGAGGATACCCGCTACCGCCCAGCGCTGAAGGGCGTTAAATTCCCCTGAACGGAAATAATACCATACCAGCAGGCCCAGGACGATAAGCGGCACGACGATAAACAGGATAGGCCGCAGGGAATCGGGGAGGTTGTGGCCCAGGCTAAAGGCGATAGCCTTGTTCCGCACGTGGTAGATGTATAAAAAACCGTTGTCGAATACGTCCCTGATGAGGGTTCCCTCCCGGGGCCAATGTTTTACGATAAAGCCCTTTACCAGCTGATCCGCCAGGATAACAAGCCCCGTTAAAAGAAAGGGCAGGGTTTTATCTTTTCCAATTCGTAACATCTTTCATCCTTAAAAATTACAGGCCTGTGGGAACGTCGATAAATTCACATTCCAGGGAAAGCTCGGCCGCGCAACGCTCCATGAGCCGGCGAGCCCCCCAGTCGTGGGTGGTGGGGTGTGCCCGCGCGTTCGTGTGGTGTCCGGGGGCGGGGGGCGCCGGGGGGGTCCTGTGGGGAGGGTGGGCGGG
>JAITQR010000316.1 GCA_031288815.1 Treponema sp. | reverse complement strand
TTAGGCGGTAAAGGCAGGCCCTTTTGAGGGGAAGAGATTTCTGGGTGAGGGGGAAAACGGGCTATCTGCCGCACGGGGGAGGGAGTGAAAGCCTTAATCATCATAACCGCCGTTGTGTGTTTTCGTTTTCCGGCTCTGCTATCGCCATGTTTGCCTTTGGCGCTTAAGGTAAAAGTAAATGCAGAAGCCCTGGCCCTGTATGCTTGCCGGATTGAAAGATTAGGGAAAACCGGGTTTAATGATCGAGGGGAGTTCCGCCCCGTTAGGTTCCCGGAACTTCCGGGAATCCCTTGTTTTTGAATTCACCGCCGAGCCGGGCCATAGGAGCATATATGAATTCTGCTTTTTATTCCGAATTTATTAAACCCAAGGATATTGTCATCAACGATCAGTTTTGGGGCGCCTTTATGGAACGGGTGCGAATCAAGGTGATCCCCTACCAGTGGAAGGCCCTGAACGATCAGATCCCCGGAGCGGAACCGAGTTACTGTATCAGGAATTTCAAGCTTGCCGCGGAACTGACCCACCCGGAACTGGATTACGGGGTCCCCCGGGACATTGGTTTTCGGGGCGCGGTGTTCCAGGACAGTGATCTTGCCAAATGGATTGAGGCGGCGGCGTACTCCCTGGCCTGGCATCCCGATAAGGACCTGGAACAGACCCTGGATGAAACCATCGACATCATCTGCTATGCCCAGCAGCCCGACGGCTACCTGAATACCTACTACATCATCAACGGTTTGGAAAAACGTTTTACCAACCTGAAGGATCACCACGAGCTTTACTGCATGGGGCATTTTATTGAAGCGGCGGCGGCCTATTACGAGGCTACGGGAAAAAGGAAACTTCTGGAGGCCATGATCCGTTATGTGGACAACGTGGATACCCATATCGGACCGGAGGAGGGAAAACTTCACGGCTATCCCGGCCATGAGATAGCGGAGATGGCCCTTGTCCGGCTTTACGCCCTGACGGGGGATAAAAAACATCTCGGGCTTGCCAAATATTTTATCGACCAGCGGGGGCAGGCGCCCCTCTACTTTGAGGAAGAAACCAGCCGGAACGGCAATACTTTCTACTGGCAGGACAGTTACGTAAAGTACCAATACTACCAGGCCGGGAAGCCCGTGAGGGAACAGGATGTGGCGGAGGGACATGCGGTCCGGGCGGTGTACCTCTACTCCGGTATGGCCGATGTGGCCCGGCTCACGGGGGACCAGGAACTCTTTGCCGCGTGTAAGGCCCTCTACGCCAATATCACCAAAAGGCAGATGTACATTACCGGGGCAATCGGCCAGTCCGCCTACGGGGAAACCTTTTCCTACGACTACGATCTCCCCAATGACACGGTTTATGCGGAAACCTGCGCCGCTATCGGGCTGGCCTTTTTTGCCCGCCGGATGGCCGCCATAGAACCCAGGGCCGAGTATGCCGATGTGCTGGAAAGGACCCTTTTCAACGGCATCATCAGCGGCATGGCCCTGGACGGGGAATCCTTCTTCTACGTGAACCCCCTGGAAGCCCTGCCCCAGGCAAGCCTGAAAGACCGGAGGATGCGGCATGTCAAGATCGAGCGGCAGAAATGGTTCGGCTGCGCCTGCTGCCCCCCGAACCTGGCCCGGATCATAAGTTCCCTGGGATCCTACGTCCACTCGGTGGGGGCGGACACGGTCTATACCCACCTCTACCTGGGCAGCGAGGCCCGGCTTTCCCCGGCCTGGGGGAGTCTTACCATAAAGGTCGAAACCAGGTACCCCTGGGAAGGGCAGGTTGACATCAGCCTCGCCCTGCGGGAGAAGGCCGCCTTTACCTACGGCCTGCGGGTTCCCTCATGGTGCCGATCCTTTAGCTTAAAGCTTAACGGGGGAGAAGCCCCCTACACCCTGCGGGACGGCTATGCCCTGATCAAACGCGAATGGCGGGATGGGGACAAACTAAGTCTTTCCCTGGACATGCCGGCAAGCCTTATGGAGGCCAACCCCCATGTACGGAACAACCGGGGCAAACTGGCCCTTATGCGGGGACCCCTGGTGTATTGCCTTGAGGAAAGGGATAACGGTAGGGAACTTTTTAAGCTCCACGCGGGATCGGCTAAGGACTTTAAGGTGAACTTCGAAGGGGATCTTTTGGAAGGGGTCTGTACCATCTCCTTTACCGGAAAAAAGGAAAGGGACTGGCAGGACGAGGCCCTCTACCGGAGGCGGGCGGAAGAAGACTTCGAAGACAGGGATCTAAAGTTCATCCCCTACTATGCCTGGGCCAACCGGGGCAGGGGGGAAATGACGGTGTGGATCAATAAGTAGGTTCAAGCTGCTTTATCAGAGGCTCACCCTTACTCCGGGATACTCACCGGGTTAGGCTTCCAGCCGCCACACCCCGAAACTCTGCCCCTCCATCCGGCAGCGGCCCTTTTCCAGGCCGCAGTTGCCCAGGGTGTAAAGCGCCCTGCCTGTAAGCCCCAGGTCCGCGCTGGCCGCCGCCGTGCCGGGATTCACCGCCAGCACCAGGCTGCCCCGGCGGTAGACAAAGGGGAGCTTGCCCTTTTCGGCATAAAGGACGGTTAAATTCGGCTTGGCCTGTAAGTCGGGTTCGGCGTGGCGCAGGCCGATTATGGCCTTGACGGTGTTGAGCAGGGAAGCGGGGTCCCCTTCCTGCTCTTCCACCGTGGGCGCGCCGGGGCCGGAATCCACCGGCAGGTAAAGCCGCTCCGGTTCAGCCGGGGAAAAGCCCTTGTTTTTGCCGCCCTTCCACTGCATGGGGGTTCTGCTCCCGGTCCGGGTGTAGCCCCCCTCCTTGGAAGGCAGGGAAAGGTAGCGCATCCCGATCTCGTCGCCGTAGTACAGGAAGGGCACCCCCGGCAGGGTAAAGAGGACGCAGTAGGCCAGGGCCGCTTCCCCGGGGGAAAGGTTCGCGCTTACCCTCGGGGTGTCGTGGTTGCCCGTGATCAGGCTGATAAAACCGCTGTTTTTGGTTGCCTCGTACCAGGGAAGGTACTGATCCAGAAAACGCCGTATGTCCCCCTTCCCGTCTTTTTTGAAAAAACTGTTGTCCTCCCCGGCGGGGCGGTTTGCAGCGTCCACGCGATAATCCCGGAACAGGCTCTTGTAGCCGCTCCCCTCGTGGTCGAGGAGAAAGTCCATGTGAAAGCCCGCCCTCAAAGACCGGGGCGGATGGCTCCACTCGGAAACCAGGGCCGCCTCCGGGAATTCCGCGTCCAGCATGGAACGGATGTTCCGCCAGACCGCCTGGGTGCCGCTTTTGTTTTCATCGTCCTTTTTAACCAGGGAATCGGCCATATCCACCCGGAAGCCGTCGCAGCCCTTTTCAAGCCAAAACCGCATGATGTCCTTCAGGGCCTCCCTCGTAGCCACGCAGTCGGGATGATCCATTGGAAGCTGCCAGGGTTCCCGGACGCTCAAAAAGCCGTAGTTCAGGGCGGGCTGGCATTTGAAGAAGTTGATGATATACACCCCGTTCCGTTCCGCTTCCCCGGCGACAAAGCGGATGTTTTCCCCGCCCCAGTAGATCCAACTGTCGGTCCAGATGTAACGGTTCCCGTATTCATTGGGCGACGGCTTTTTGCTTTCTATAAACCAGGGATGTTCCTCCGAGGTATGGCCGGGCACCAGATCGAGCAGCACCCGGATTCCCCTTTTGTGGGCCTCATCAAAAAGCCGGATCAGATCGTCGTTGGTCCCGTAGCGGGGGGCGACCCTTTTGTAATCCCGCACGTCGTATCCGGCGTCCTTAAAGGGGGAATCAAAACAGGGATTGATCCACAGGGCGTTAAAGCCCAAACCGCGGACATAATCGAGCTTCCGGATAATCCCCTCGATATCGCCTATCCCGTCGCCGTTGGCGTCGTAAAAGGACTG
>JAITQR010000289.1 GCA_031288815.1 Treponema sp. | reverse complement strand
GTAGCCATGCAGGGCCTGGCGGATCTCCTCAAATATTCGCTTATCGTTATTTCCTCCGCCCCGATCCTCTGTATTTATCCCTTCTTCCAGAAGTACTTCGTCAAGGGCGTCATGATAGGCTCCATCAAAGGATAACCGGGCGGAACGCGCCGCCGGATCTACCGGATTCCGTTCAGGGTGTTCCGGTCGCTCAGAAGCTGGCGGTTGTCGGGGAACTCCGCCAGGGCCTCGTCCAGGACGCGCCGGGCTTCGTCCATGTTTCTCCGGTTAAAGGCGGCGGCGAAACGGTTATGGAATTCCACGGCCCGGTTGGACCGGTAGTTCCGGATTTCCCGCTCGATCCGGCTGTCCCTGCCGTAGCGCCTCTGGGCTTCCTCCATCCAGGCGATACCCGCAAGCCAGTCCCGGCCGTCATTGCCGCCCCGGCGGGAGCCGGAACCAAGGCTCAACAGTTCCGCTGTTTTAAGAATGGTAAAATTCCGCAGTTCCGCCGCGCGTTCCCCGCCGAGCCGCCCTTCCGCCTCCGCCAGGCCGATCGCGGAGAGGATCTTTTCCCCCTCCGCCGGGGAACTCAGTTTGTTGGCCCTGAAGGTAAGCTCCCCGTCGGTCAGGGCAAGATCGAGCCGCCTGAAATTTTCGCCGCTGAGCAGGTCTTTGCCGGCCGCGAGAAAATCCCTGGCCCCGGCGAAGTTTCCCCCCTGGCTGAGCTTTACTATCCGGTTGTTTAGCGCGGCGAAAATATAGCCCTGCCACCGTTCATCGGGGTATCTATCACCCGCGCGGGCGGCCCAGCGGAGGGCCTCCTCCTCCCTGTTTCCCCTGAGCAGGAACGCGCCGTAGTTAAAAAGCCGATCCCTCAGATCCTTTTGGGGGGAGGAGAAAAAAGCTTCCCCCCTCTCCTTTAGATCCGCCAGCAGGGCGGCGCGGTTAACCGCGAAGACCACCGCCTCGCCAAAGCGGCCCCGATCTTCCGCCTCGACGATACGGTTGGAGAGGATCAGGGAAACCAGTTCCAGGGGCCCGATGTCGCTTCGATCCCGGTAATTCCGGGCGGGCACGTAGGCGAAACCGGTAAGCTTGCCGAACTGATCGTGAAACTCCCGGCGGCTGCCCGGATCGAAGCCGTAGGGGTTGGTGGTTTCCACGTCCCAGGAATCCCCGCCGGCCCGGACGCTGGCAAAGGCATGGTCTTTGGTAACCACCCCCCGGACATCAAGATCCACGGCCCTTCCCAGGACGAGATACAGAACCGCCGACGATACGCAGTTGTACCTGCCGTTTTGAAGCAGGGTGTCCAGCCTGGTCTGGTGGGCCGAGTAGGATTTGAGCAATTTCTTGTGCAGGTAGGCCAGAACATACTCCCCCCGCCGCCTGGGTTCCGCCGGCAGATCCGGGGCGCCCCGGAGTTCTTCCGCCGCCTCGCTTATGAGGAGCAGCGTCTCCGCCGTCCGGCTTGCCGGCGTATTCCGGCCCGTTCCCGTCTGGAATTCCACAACCGAGGCCCAGAGGCCGGCTTCCGCCAGATCCTTCCAGGAAAGGCCGGCGGCGGATAGACGGGCAAATTCGCCGGAGCGGGGATCGGGTTCCAGGGAAGGGAAGGAATCCGCGCCGGGACTTTGGGCGAAAAGGCTCAAGGCGAGACCGGCGGCAAAACCAACAAGACAGAAACGTTTTTTTTCCATAAGCCTGCGGATACTTAAATTATAATGAAACAGCGGTTTTCTCCAAGAGCCGGTTTCAAAATCCGGATCTTATTGTTTTTGTTGACAATATTTTTGGCTGGATATATTATTTTAGGATTATTGTTGTTTTTTGAGGAGGGGTTAATTGTCCGGTCTAAAAGCAGATGTACCCCCCCCTCCCCCAAGACAAGGTGGGATTAAATAAAAATCCTTTGATTTTTGCCTATGGGCAATATATCCTCATGGTGCTGAAGGAACGCGCCAACTTCAGGATTGATTTCTGCATTTTTCTTATCACCGGGTTCTTTTCTTCCTACGCCCATGTGGCTATATGGATGGTTATCATGGCCGCCGTTTCCGCCGACCCTGCGGCGGTGAGCCGGACCATCCAGTACATCGTCCTTACCGGTTTTGTGGCGGATTTCATCAACGCTCCCGACAGGGACCCGGTGTTTATCCGGGTGCAGAACGGTGATATCGCCCGGGAATTGATTTACCCGGTTTCCTTTCCGCTGACCGTCCTCAGCCGGGGGCTGGGGAATTCCCTGTTCCGTTCTCTTGTTAACGGCCTCCTGACCATCCTCGTGATGTCCCTTATCTTCCGTATTTCCTGGCGGATCGGGCCGGAGCAACTGGTTCTGTTCGTTCTCTTTTTGTCCCTGGGTTTTCTGATTCAGTTCCTGATTTCCTTCCAGGTGGATATGCTGGCCTTCTGGGTCTACGAAACCACCGCCCTCCACTATATCAAGGGGTCGGTAGTGGATTTTTTCTCCGGGCGTTTGGTACCGCTCTGGTTCTATCCTCCCTGGATTCTGGGGCTCCTGGATATCCTCCCCTTCAAGAGCATCGTGTATGTGCCCATCGCCTTTTTGATCGGGGAACTTCCCCTCTCGGCCGTTCCGGCGGAATTCGGAAAAAGCCTCGCCTGGTGTGTTTTCTTTACTCTCACCGCCTCCCTCATGTGGCGGGCAGGGGTACGGAAAACCGTGATAAACGGAGGGTAAGCGGATGAACGGCGCCTTTGCCTGTTACCGGAAGCTCGTGGGGGCCTATTGGAAAAGCCGCTTTGTCCACCCTGTCAGCCCCGTCATCCATACTATCGGTCTCGGATTGACTTACTTTTCGTCGTTCCTGGGGCTCTGGATCGTTTTGGACAGGTTCGGCGCCATTGGGGGCTGGGGCAAGGGGCAGATCGTGTTCATCTACGGCATCTCCCTGGCCTCTTACGGGGTCCGCTGCCTTTTTTTCATCCCCTTTACGGACCTGCCGAAGACGATCAACGAGGGGAGTTTTGATCGTTTCCTCCTCAGGCCGGTGAACCCCTTCATCCAGATCATGGGAAACCGCTTCGATCCCGGGAGTTTCGCCCATTTGGGGGTAGGTATTCTGATGATCGTTATTTTCCGTAACCACATGGGGGTCCGCTGGGACCTTTCCGCCGTGGGATGGACGGCGCTGGCGGTTTGTTCCGCCGGGCTCACCCAGGGGGCGATCACCGTGGCCATCGGGGTTTGCGCCTTCTTTTTGCAGAGTGTCAACGGCTTGAACCAGCTTTACGGTAACCTCCGTGCCTTTATCCAGTATCCGGTAACCCTCTACAACCGGGTGGTTCAGGGAGTGCTGTTTTTTGTGATACCCCTGGCCTTTGCGAGCTACGTTCCCGCCGGGGCGGTACTCTCCAACCCCGAGTACGACGCGTTCTCCCGCTTCTTCTGGCGCTTCCTGCTCCTGGCCGGCCCGGTGTTTCTGGCTTTGAGCTACCGTTTCTGGCTTTTCGGCATCCGCCGCTATCAAAGTACCGGATCGTAAACACAGGAGGTCTTCCCCATGGCGATAATCGAGGCGAAGGGGCTTTCCAAGGAATTCATGGTGTACCAGCGGGGCAAGGGCCTGGGGGCCTTTGTAAAGGGCATGTTTGCCCCGGAGCGGAAAGTGGTACATGCGGTGGATCACATTGATTTTTCCATTGAGCCGGGGGAGATCGTGGGCTTCCTGGGGCCCAACGGGGCGGGGAAATCCACCACCATCAAGATGATGTGCGGGATTCTGGTGCCTGACGGAGGGGAGCTAACCGTGGGCGGTCTCGTTCCTTCCAGGCAGCGGAAAAGGAACGCCCGGCGTATAGGGGCGGTATTCGGCCAGAAGACCCAGCTCTGGTGGAACCTGCCGGCGGCGGATTCCTTTGAGCTTTTAAAATCGATCTACGGTATACCGGAGGAAACCTACAAAAAGAACCTGGGGGTTTTTGTGGAGATGCTGGAAATCGACCGGTTCATCAACACCCCGGTCCGGCAGTTGAGCCTGGGACAGCGGATGCGGGTGGAGATCGCGGCCTCGCTGCTCCATAACCCGGACATTCTCTACCTGGATGAGCCGACCATCGGCCTGGACACCATCGCCAAGGAGCGGATCAGGGCCTTCATAGGGGAAATCAACAGGCTTACCGGCGTAACGGTGATTCTGACCACTCACGACATGCGGGACGTGGAGCAGATCTGCCGCCGGCTTGTCGTTATCAACCAGGGGAAGATCATTGTGGACGACGAACTGGGCCGGGTGGTGGCGGTATACGACAAGGAGGCGACCCTGACGGTACGATTCGCGGCCGATCCGGGGGAATTTGTCCTTCCGGCGGAGGCGCGGCTGGCTAAAAAAGAGGGCGCCGAATGTACCGTCCTCTTTGACAAATCCCGGCTCCCAGCCATGGAAATGCTCCGTATCCTCTCCCGGAATCGTGAAATCGCGGATTTTGCCCTCAAAAACACGGAAATCGAGGAAATTATAAAGAAAATCTACGGCCAATAAGGGTAAACGCCTAC
>JAITQR010000241.1 GCA_031288815.1 Treponema sp. | reverse complement strand
TCGGCCAGGTCGAAGGCCAGGTAGGTAAGGTCGGCGCACTCCTGCACGCTTTTGGGGGCCAGGACGATGCAGTAGTAGTCCCCGTGGCCGCCCCCCCGGGTGGACTGGAAGTAGTCGCTCTGGCTGGGGGCGATGGAACCCAGGCCGGGGCCGCCCCGTACCACGTTCGCCAGCACCAGGGGTATGTCCGCCCCGGCGGCGTAGGAGATCCCCTCCTGCTTGAGGCTTATCCCCGGGCTGGAAGAGCTGGTCATGGCCCGGGCCCCGGCGGAGGAAGCGCCGTAGACCATGTTGATCGCCGCGGTCTCGCTTTCCGCCTGGATAAAAACCCCGCCCCGGTCCATGATGTGTCTCGCCATGTAGGCGATAAGCTCGTTCTGGGGGGTAATGGGGTAGCCGAAATAAGCCCGGCAGCCTGCCCGGAGCGCCGCCTCGGCAATGGCGTCGTTCCCCTTCATCAAAACTTTTTCCTCTCCCCTCATACCGCGTCCTCCAATTGGTAGACCTCAATGCACACATCCGGACACACCTCGTAACAGTTCGCGCAGGCGATACACTTTTCAGGATGGGCGGGCCTTGAAGGGTAGGACCCTGACGAATTGGGCGCCGTGTCCTGTTCCAGCACTTTTACCGGACAGGCCCGAACGCACAGATAACAGCCTTTACACAACTCCCGGTCTATAATGACCTTTCCTCTCCTGGCCATGAGGCTCCTCTCTCCGTTGAATTACCCGGCGTCCGCAGCCGGAGGGTTTCAGACGCCAAAGGATCGGGGAAACGCGTTTTTCGCGAAAACCCGCCGAAATCCCCGGCTCCCAACGTATTATAACGAAAACGCCGCCCCCTGGGGAAGAAGTTTGCCGGAGAACGGGGCGCCTCCCCAAAAACAGGGAAGACCGAGGCCGGAGGGGCCGGATCACGGGGCCCGGGGAAAAATTTGGCGCGAAAATTCCAACAGCGGTAATATATACGCCATTGGAATATGACAGGTATCATTTCGATACTTGCGCTAATGGGGCGTTTACCTTTACAAATATCGAAATTCCAATTCTTAAGGTTGTAAGGCTTATGATAAAGGTTATTCTGATTCAGAGCCAGCAAAAGAAGCTGGATTCGGTTCTTTCCCTGCTGAAGTCTCAAGAAGACTTTTGTATCGCGGGTACGGGCAAGGACAACTACAGCGCCCTCCGCTTGGCTGAAACCCAACAGCCGGACGTGGCCGTCATTGACTGCCACCTGGACAGTCTTTCCGGCGTGGAATTGATCCCCCTGATCAAACGCAAGTGTTCGACTACCATGGTCGTACTTTTTTCCGGGTGCGACGACGAACGGCATGCCCTTGAGGCCTTTAACGAGGGTGTTTCCGGCTACCTTCTGTGGAAGGACAAAATCAACCTGATAAACGCGGTACGGATAGCCCATAACGGGGGCTGCTATGTGTCCACCGGGATTCTTGCCCGGGCTTTCAGTATGCTTTGCGAGATATCCCAGTACCACAACATTTACCGTATCGTATCCTCCTTTCCGGAATACACGCTGATAAAGACGGGCCGGCGGCGGATTGTGTTTTCCCGCGCCGAAAAACGGATTATCCGCTTTATCAGCGAGGGAAAAACCGACAAGCAAATCATGGAGCTTTCGGGCCTTAGCGCCGGGACGGTCCGCAACTACATTTCCACCATTATGCAAAAGGCGGGTATCCAGAACCGGGTGCAGATTCTTATCTTTGCCCTGAAAAACGGGATTCTCGATCCTTAGGAACCGGGATATTCCCAACAGAAATTCTTTCATAGACAGACGAAACTTCATAGGGTAGAATTAATCAACAACCTCGCCCTGAAGGACGAGGTATGTTGTTCTCCCGTGGTGGTTAGACTCAGGGTTTAATACCTTAAGAACACCCTGAAGGGCGGGGTATTAAACCCTTCGCTACGAATAAAAAGAGGAGAGCTATGCAAACTCTGTGCGGAATCGATCTGGGAACTCAAAGCTGTAAAGTAATCTTGTACGATCCGGAGGAAAAGAAAACTGTCGCCAAGGCGCAGATACCGGTAGACATGATCAGCGGGAACGACGGGACCCGTGAGCAGAAGGCGGAATGGTACGACGAGACCCTGGCGGCCTGTTTTGCCATGCTGGACGGGGGCTTGAAAAAAACCATCACGGCCCTGGGGGTCTCGGGCCACCAGCATAGTCTTATCCCCCTGGACGCGGAAGGGAAGGCCCTCTACAACGTAAAGCTCTGGTGCGACACTTCCACCCAGGCCGAATGTGACGAGCTTACCCGGGCCGCGGGCGGGGAGGCTGCCCTGATAGAACTGGCGGGACTCCCCATGCGGCCGGGCTACACCGCTCCCAAGGTTCAGTGGATCAAGAACCACCGGCCCGAGGCTTTCGCCCGGCTTGCCCATATTCTCCTTCCCCACGACTATATTAACTGGCTCCTTACCGGGAAATACACGGCGGAATACGGCGACGCTTCGGGCACGGCCCTTTTCGACGTGCGCCGCCGGGTCTGGTCGGAGCGGGTCTGCGCCCTCATCGGCCCCGGTGTTTACCAGGCCCTGCCGAAACTGACGGCTCCCGGCGCGCCCGCCGGCTTTGTGTCGGCCCCGGCGGCGGCCCGCTACGGGATTCCCCAGGGCGCGGTGGTTGCCCCGGGCGGGGGGGATAACATGATGGGGGCCATCGGTACCGGCGCGGTGAAAGACGGGGTTATCACCATGAGCCTGGGAACCAGCGGAACCCTTTTCGGCTTTTCAGGGAAACCGGTGATAGATCCTACCGGGAACCTGGCGGCTTTCTGCTCTTCCACCGGGGGCTGGCTTCCCCTGCTCTGTACCATGAACTGTACGGTGGCCACGGAGGAACTGCGGGGGCTTTTCGGCCTGGAAGTAAAAGCCTTCGACGACGA
>JAITQR010000139.1 GCA_031288815.1 Treponema sp. | reverse complement strand
CTGGGTTCCGCCAGGGAACAGGCCCGGGCGGAGGAGCGGCGGCTCCGGGAGGAACGGCGGAAGGCGGATCTCAAGGAACTGAGGCTGCGCCAGAGGGAGGCGGAACTCAAGGCGGGGCTGGTAGGCCGCCTGGAGGCCCTGCTGGGGGAAAGCCGGAAGACCCTGGAGAACCTGGTGCGGGAAGTGCGGGAAGGGGAGCTTTCCCGGGAAAAGACCCTGAAGGTAAAGGAATTCCTCCGGGGCCTGGAAGAGGCGGTAAAGGCGGAAGACGCGGTTTTGAAGGCCGAACAGGCGGAGATTGCCGGGGAGCGCCGGGAGATCGGCGGGGAGGCGGGCCTTCCCGGCGGGGCCGCTCCCGCCCTGGAGCCGGGCGTGGAGGTGCTCGCCGGGGAGCGCCGGCGCCGGGGCCGGATCGTGCGGCTCCACCGCCGGAACGCCTCCGGCGCAGCCTGGATTGTGGAAATCGGTTCCCTCAAGCTGAGCATGGACGAAAGGGACCTGGTCCCCGTCTCCGGGGAAAGCCCTCCCCGGCCTCTTACGGCCTCCGTGGACCTTGCCGGCTCCCAGGGGCCGCGGCTGGAACTCTCCCTCCTGGGCATGCGCCTGGAAGAGGCCCTGGAAGCCCTGCGCCGCCAGATAGACGCGGCGGTACTGGCGGGGATGCGCGAATTCGCCGTCATCCACGGGAAGGGGGAGGGGATACTTCAAAAAGGCGTTCACGACTACCTGCGTAACGAGGGCGCCGTGGCGGATTACTACTTCTCCCGTCCCGAGCTTGGCGGGTTCGGCAGGACGGAAGTGGTGCTCAAGTAGTAGATTGAGGAGATCCTCCCTATCGTGAAGGAGAAAGGCGGTTACATTTTTTCATCGGATCATTCCATACCCAACACCGTTTCCCTGGACTGTTACCGGCGGATCGCGGAAACCGTTAAACGGGTGGGGAAGTACTAAAAAACCCCGAAAAACCCTTCACACTCCTCCCCCCTCAAACTATACTTAATAGGTTATGGCGGCGAATCCGACAAACCCTCTTATTGTGCAAAGCGACCGTACCCTGCTGCTTGATGTCCACGCCCCCGGCGCGGAGGAGGCCAGGGCCGCGGTAATGCCCTTCGCGGAACTGGAAAAGTCGCCGGAACATATCCATACCTACCGGATTACCCCCCTTTCCCTGTGGAACGCCGCGGGGGCGGGCTTTGTCCCCCGGGATATCGTCAAGGCGCTTAACACCTACACCCGTTACCCGGTGCCCGAGGGAATTCTCGAAGGTCTTTCCGATACCATGTCCCGGTACGGGAAGATACGGCTCCTTTCGGGAGAACAGTTGGGGGACGATTCCAAACCGGAGGACGAGCTGTTCCTTGTCTGCCAGGATGAAGCCATTACCAGGGAGATCGAGGCCTCCAGGCCTCTGGCGAAGTACCTCCGGCGGACGGCCTCGGGTTTCAGCCTGCGCCTGGTTGACCGGGGGAGCGTCAAATGGGAGCTTATCCGCCTGGGCTGGCCGGTGAAGGATGAAGCGCCGCTGCGGAAAGGCGAGGATATGCCTATCGCCCTGCGGGAGACGAGCCTTGCGGGACGGCCTTTCGCCTCCCGGGATTATCAGATCGAGGCGGCCAGTTCGGTGTACGGGAAGGGGGCTTTAGGGGCCGGTTACGGGGTGGTGGTGCTGCCCTGCGGTTCGGGGAAGACGGTGGTAGGCATGCTGGTAATGTCCCTCCTCAAGACCAATACCCTGGTGCTTACCACCAATGTGGCGGCGGTGCACCAGTGGATAGAGGAACTGCTGGACAAGACCGACCTTAAGCCGGAGGATATCGCCGAGTATACCGGCGACTCAAAGTCGGTGGCCCCGGTTACTATCGCCACCTACCAGATCATCACCTGGCGGCCGGACCGGCAGGCGGATTTCCCCCACTTCCGCCTTTTCCGGGAACGGGCCTGGGGGCTTATCATCTATGACGAGGTGCATCTGCTCCCCGCCCCGGTATTCCGGGTAACGGCGGAACTCCAGGCGGTAAGGCGCCTGGGCTTAACCGCCACCCTGATCCGCGAAGACGGCGCGGAGGACGCGGTTTTCAGCCTGGTGGGGCCCAAGCGTTACGACGTTCCCTGGAAAGACCTGGAAAGCAAGGGCTGGATAGCCGAGGCGTTTTGTACCGAAATCCGGCTGGATCTGCCGGAGGAACAGCGGATACCTTACGCGGTGGCCTCCTCCCGGGAGAAGTACCGCATCGCCAGCGAAAACCCCCGGAAAGAGGAGGTGGTAATCGATCTCATCGAAAACCACCCGGAGGATCAGATCCTGGTCATCGGTCAGTATATCTCCCAGCTTGAGTCCCTGGCCCGGATCCTGAAAGCCCCCCTGATAACCGGGAGGACCCCCAACCCGGAACGGGAGCGGATCTACGGCGCCTTCAAACGGGGGGAAGTCCGGGTGATTGTGGTATCCCGGGTCGCCAACTTCGCCATCGATCTCCCCGACGCGTCCATGGCGGTGCAGGTGTCGGGCTCCTTCGGTTCCCGGCAGGAGGAGGCCCAGCGGCTGGGGCGTATCTTAAGGCCCAAGGGCCTGTCGTCTCAGGGCCTTCCGTCCCCGGAAGCTTCCCCCAGGGGGAGGAATTCCTGGTTCTACACGCTGGTTTCCCGCTACACGGTGGAGGAAGAATTTGCCGCGAACCGGCAGAAGTTTCTGGCTGAACAGGGCTACAA
>JAITQR010000051.1 GCA_031288815.1 Treponema sp. | reverse complement strand
TAGAGAATTACGCCGGTTTCCGTTATCCGGGTTCCTCTCCCTTTATCTACACAGTCCTTTATACAGTCAATTTTTATCCGGTAATGTTTATCCGGTCCCCGGAAGGGGAAACAATTTTTCTCAGGGAAATTACAGCGTTAAGTCTGTAAATATATTTTTTTTGGAGGATGATCTATGAAAAGGTTTCTTTTAACCGGAATGATGCTCCTGGTCATGAGCGCGCTGATTTTTGCCGCGGGCCAGCAGCAGGGCGGCGCACAGCCGAGCGGGGCGCAGCCGAGCGGAGGCGGTACTGCGGCGGTAAGCGTCAATGAAGACGGGACGGTCAACAACCCTGAAGATGTGGTGGTAGACCCCAACAAACTGGTCTTCTGGTCCCTGTTCGCCGGCGGCGACGGCGCCTGGATGGACCGGATTATCGGGGACTATAACGCCACCAATCCCGTCAAGCAAGTGCAGTCGGTCATGCTGGTATGGGCCGATTACTATACCAAACTGGGTACCGCGGTAGCCGCCCGCCGGGGTCCGGATATTGGGGTCTCCCATATTTCCCGGCTGCCGGAGCTGGTGGAACAGGGCATGGTTGTCGCCGTTGATGATTACGCGGCGAAAGCCGGGGTTAACTGGAGCGATTTCGCCCCTGCCATGGTAGAGGGGATCACCTTTAACGGCAAGAAGTACGCCATCCCCCTGGATACCCACGCGGAGATCGTGTACGTCAACCTGGACAAGCTCAAAGCCGCAGGCGTGTCCTTGACCAACAACCAGCTTGCCGTAGCCAACGTTGCGGAATTTAAGGCGATCCTGGACAAGATCAAACCGACGCTCCAGGCCGGGGAAACCGTCATCTCCCTGAGCCAGCAGGGGGATGATCCCTACCGGGTCTGGTGGGCCACCTATTTCCAGATGGGCGGGACCCCTCTGGTTAACGCCGCGGGCACCCAGGTTACCCTGGATCAGGCTATCGCTATCCGGGCGGCGGATTATATCAAGAGTCTTTGGACCGACGGCTATATTCTGCCCGGCATAGCGGATCATCAGCGTTTCTTCCAGGACGGACACGCCGCCCTGGTCTTTACCGGTACCTGGGCGACCGGCGTTTTCAGTGAAACCCCGGGCTTGAATTTCAGCGCCCAGCCCCATCCCCGGCTTTACGGAACCAATGACGCCTGCTGGGCGGACGCCCACGTCTTTGTGATCCCCACCAAGCAGGCCCGGAACGCGGCGAATACCCAGGCGGCGGTGGACTTTACCTTCTGGGCCGCCACCAAGGGCGGAGCCACATGGGCGCAGTCCGGTCAGATTCCCTCAAACATTCCGGTCCAGAGCAGCGCGGCCTTTACCGCCCTGCCGTACCGCTCAGGCTATGCCAGAGCCGCCGGTACCGCGGTGCTTCCTTCCAAAAATGTCAACTTTGGGGCGATTAAAGACGCCATGATCCAGAATCTGAATACGATATGGATCGACCAGGCCACTTCGACGGCGGCGATTCAGAATCTGATTTCAGAGATGCAGGCTATTATACGGCGTTAAGCTGTCACGACCGCGGGGGAGGGCTTTCTTCCCCCGCGGCGGGAATCGGCAACCGTCGCCTGTTTGGATTTGTGCTTGTTTGTGGGGAATCTGCGGAATGGACAGAAAAAAAGATAAACAGTTAGGGGCAAAAACCCTGACGGCATTTTTGTTTTTATTTCCTTTCTTTGTGCTGTATTCGATATTTACGATATGGCCGGTGATCCAGGGCGTGTATGTGAGCCTCCATAAGTGGGGTCTCATGGGGAAGATCCGTTTCCTGGGTTTCGCCAATTATTCCCGGTTTTTAACGGACCGGTATTTCTGGGGCGCCCTGTGGCATACCACCTGGTTTGTCATTATCTCGGTCCCCCTGCTGGTGGTGGTCCCCCTTTGTTTGGGGCTCCTGGCGAACCGCGGTTTCAAAATAAAGAAATTCCTGCGGATCGCCTACTATGTCCCTACCGTGCTTTCGGTGGCGGTGATCTCCCGGATAGCCGGCTGGATCTTCGGCCCCTATAACGGACTTTTAAGTTTTGTTTTACATGACTGGGGTATCCTGGCCCCGAATCAGGAGATTATGTGGTTGCAGGATATAGGCCTTATCTGGACAGTGGTTACCCTTACTACCGTATGGTGGACCATAGGCTTCAGCATGATGCTGGTTATTTCCGCCCTTCAGGACATTCCCGAAACGCTCTATGAAGCGGCGGAACTGGACGGCGCCGGTAAGGCCCGGCAGCTTTTCGGTGTTACTCTGCCGTTACTCAAACCGGTCATCTATCTTATTTTGCTGCTCCAGATGATCGCGTCATTTAAAGTATTCGGCCAGATTCAGTTAATCTCCGGCGGCGGCCCCGGTACGGCCACCCGGCCTCTGATTCAGTATATCTACGAATCGGCCTTCCGGCAGAGCGATATGGGGTACGGCGCGGCCATGTCCTACGCCCTGTTTATCATTCTGGTGGTGTTGTCTTACCTGCAATTACGGCTTCAGCGGAAAAAGGAGGAGTAGGCTCAATGATAACCCGCAAACACAGCGCCGGAAGTGTTGTCCTTACACTTCTTTCTATATTTATAGCGATAATTTTTCTTTTTCCCCTGGTGTTTGGCCTTTTCGCTTCCCTCAAGATTGAAAGCGCGTCTTTTAAGGATGCCATAGACTGGTTCAAACCTCCTTATACCTTGGCGAATTATGCTCATATTCTTAAGAGCAGCAAGGTTCCCCTGTGGACCTATAACAGTTTTCTAATCGCCATCATCGGTACCGTTGTGGGCCTGCTGGTTTCTTCCCTGGCGGCCTATCCCCTGGCAAAAATGGAATTTTGGGGGAAACGGAGCATTTTTTTCTATTTCCTCATGGGGCTTATGGTTCCCGGGGAAGCTACCATCGTCCCGCTTTTTATTACCGTTAACGGCCTTTACATGATCGATACCTATGCGGGGATGATCATGCCGGGAATCGCCGGGTCCATGGGGCTTATTATTATGGTAAGTTTTTTTAGGGCCATCCCCAAGGAACTGATCGAAGTGGCCCAGATCGACGGGGCAAAACATTTGGTTATTTTTTCCCGGATCGTTATTCCCCTTTCCCGGACCGTACTGGTTACGACTTGCATCCTCTCGTTTATCGGCGGCTGGAACAGTTACCTCTGGCCCCTGCTCTGCGCCATGAGCGAGCAGATGTTTACCCTGCCCGTGGGGCTGCCCACCTTTGAGGGCACCTATGCTACCGACCGGGTTATCACGATTACGGGCAATATGGTGGCATCCATCCCGGCGATCATCGTATTCCTCATCTTTGAACAGCAGATCACCCGGGGTATCGCCTTGACGGGCATTAAAGAATGAGACCCCCCGGGTTTGCGGCGAAGCTTTGGAGGGCCATTGTCCTGTGCCTGGCCTGTATAGCCTGTACTATGTGCGCCGGCATGAGCCGTAAAACGGAAAACGAAAAATTGCTCCCCGGAGGCGCCATGAGTACCCGTGTTCCCAGCGTTCCCCTTATCACCTGCGATCCGTACTTTTCGGTTTGGTCCCCCGCGGACCGGCTCTACGACGGTGATACCGTCCATTGGACCGGCCGGCCCCAGCGGATATCGGGACTTGTGTCGGTGGATGATACCCTCTACCGGTTTATGGGCCTGGGTCCTGAGCCGGCCCTTACCCAGACCGCCCTGGAGATCAGCCCCACCTCCTCCCGGTATTGTTTTGAAGGGGCGGGGATACGCCTGGAGCTCAGCTTCCTCTCCCCCCTCCTGCTTGACGACCCGGACCTGCTTTCCCGCCCGGTTTCCTATATCGGGGTAAAAGTGACGGCGGTGGACGGCGGCCATGCTGTGGCGGTAACTTTTGCTTTTGACGGGGGCTTCTGCGTATACGGCGACAACCCCGCCCCCCTTGTGAACGGCACCCATGCCCTGGAGGGATGCCGCGCCGGATGGATGGGGCAGCGGAAACAGGCGCCCCTCAGCCACAGCGGGGACGATGTTACCATCGACTGGGGCTATCTCTACCTGGCGGTGCCCGAAGGACAGGGCCGGGTTTTTATGTCCGGCGCGGGGCAGGCGCTATCCGCCCGGCTGGAATTTCCGGATCTGTCCGGCGGAGAAGGGGTTGTGGCGGCGGCCTACGACGATCTGGCGTCGATCAACTACTTTGGGGAAATACGGCGGGCCTATTGGGCCCGGGAGGGAAAATCTTTCCTTGCCCTTATTGAGGAAGCGGTGGCGGATTACGGAACCCTCAAGGAACGCTGCGCCCGGTTTGACGCGGAATTGAGCGAAAAGGCCCTGGCCTCGGGCGGGCCGGATTATCAGCGGATTCTGAGCCTGGCCTACCGGCAAACCATTGCGGCCCACAAGCTTATCACCGACGAAAAGGGAGAGACGGTCTTTATCTCCAAGGAGTGTTTTTCCAACGGCTGCGCCGCCACGGTGGATGTGAGCTACCCCTCGGTCCCCCTCTATCTGCTCTACAACCCCGAACTGGTCAAGGGGATGCTCAGGCCGATTCTCCGCTTTGCCCGGCAGCCGGTGTGGACCTACGACTTTGCCCCCCACGATGCGGGACGTTACCCCTATGTGACCGGCCAGGCATACGGACTCCGGCGGTATGCCATGGATAACACCGAGGTGTATCCCCCCTTCTATGCCTTTCCCGCCAATTCGGCCCTCTACGACCCCCGCTACCAGATGCCGGTGGAGGAATGCGGCAACATGCTCATCATGATGGCCGCCCTTGCCAAGGCCGAGGGGAACGCCGAGTTTTCCCGGCCCCATCTTGATCTGGCGAAAAAATGGGTCCGCTACCTTATCGAATACGGGGAAGATCCCGGGGAACAGCTCTGTACCGATGATTTTGCCGGTCATCTGGCCCATAACTGCAACCTCGCCGCCAAGGCGATCATGGGGGTCGAGGCCTATGCTATCCTCCTTGACATGACGGGGGACGGGCCGGAGGCCGGAGAGTACCATGCCAAGGCCCAAGCCATGGCCGCAGCCTGGTTGAAGAATACCGCCCGGGGGGATCATACCGCCCTGGTCTTTGACCAACAGGAAGGCTGGAGTCTTAAGTACAACCTGGTCTGGGACCTGCTGTTCAACAGCCGGCTGTTCCCCCCGGAACTGTACGCCTCCGAATTAGCCTGGTATACCGCGCGGCGGAATGCCTACGGGGTCCCCCTGGACAGCCGTAAGGATTATACCAAATCGGACTGGATCCTGTGGGTGGCCGCCTTTAGCTCCGACAGGGCTGAACGGGAGGCCCTCATCGCCCCGGTGGCGGCTTTTCTGCGGGACACCTCCGACCGGGTCCCCTTTTCCGACTGGTACGATACGGTAAACGCCAAACACTACTACTTTCAGAACCGCAGCGTCCAGGGCGGGCTCTTTATGCCCATCCTGGCGGACGAATGGGCATTGTGATTGTATCGAAGCCGCCGGGCAGGGCCTTCCCTTCCCCTGTTTTCTAAGCTATCTTTAGCTCATGGGTGTTACCGTTGCGGACCTGATGAGCCTTCCCAGCCTGCGGGGGGCGGCGGTTTTGGGCGGCCGGACCGGACTGGGGAAGGTCGTCAATTTTGTCAGCGTCCTGGAATATACCAGAATAGACAGCGTTCAGGACTACATGTTTAATACGGTTGAATTTCTGGGAAACGAACTGATAATTACCTGTTTTGCCGATATCCGGGATGA
>JAITQR010000042.1 GCA_031288815.1 Treponema sp. | reverse complement strand
CACGGATTTCTAAAAAACGGTGACGGTCACCGTTTTCGTGAGGGCCCCCAACAAGTCATTGGGGGGTCCCAACAAGTCATTGGGGGGCCCCAACAAGTCATTGGGGGGCCCCAACAAGTCATTGGGGGGTCCCAACAAGTCATTGGGGGGTCCCAACAAGTCATTGGGGGGCCCCAACAAGTCATTGGGGGGCCCCAACAAGTCATTGGGGGGTCCCACGAAGTCATTCGGGGGTCCGAATAAGTCATTCGGGGGTCCGAACAAGTTATTCGGGGGTCCGAACAAGTCATTCGGGGGTCCCACGAAGTTATTCGGGGGTCCGAACAGGTCAAAAGCCGGACACGCAAAGGTCTCCCCGGAAGCGGATTCCCTGGCGTTCTTTGCGGAAAACTTCGCGTTCTTTGCGGTTTTTTCTTGGGGTTTCCAGAGGTGCCCTTAACGTGGCCGTGTCGCGATGGGGGTCAAGTTTAGTATCGGAGGCGGGCGGCCGGCACCCTTAGAACTGCCAGCCCGCGCCGGCAAAGGGACGCAGATACCCCGGCGAAGGATTGTCGACCGTAAAGAAGTGGGTAAAGTCCACCCCGGCTTCCACAAAAAAAGGTTTCCGCACAAGCCATTTGAAAGAAACCCCGGCGGCAATGGCCGGGATAAGGACCGTCATCGGCTCTGTCTTTCCCCGGTCAAAGGTAAAATGATAAACCAAAACCGAATTCAGGCCGGCGCCGATACGAAGGTCAAAAGCCATTACCCGGTTTGAAAACCAGAGCTGGTAAACCCCGAAGATCGCGGCGCCGGGTATATGGGCCCGTACGTCAAAGTTTTCCCAGGTCCCCAGGAAATGGCTCCAGGAGGGCTCAAGTTCCAGCCCCATATACCCCCAGCGCCGCTTAAAAGGGATAACGCTCAAACGGTTGTACGCGCCGAGGGGGAAAAAGGCCGCCTCAAGCAATTCGTTAATAGACCCATAGAGGGAAACCAGGGGCCGGTATCCCGCCGATACGTTCATATCCACCGGCTTCTTAAAGGCAATCCTGAAAGTTTGTATCTCCATCGTGAGTCCGCCGGGGTTCGTCACGTGAACGGTATAGTCCCCCGTATCAAGCTGCTCATAACTGAACGTGAGCCGGGCCTCGTTTTCCGACCGCCCCACCGTTACCGTACCGGGCTTTATAACCCTGCCCTGGGGCCCCGCAAGAAGAATTTCAATCCCGTCGACCAGATTCCTGCCAAAAATATTGAGGCCCCAGATAGTATCCTCATCCAGGTAAAAAGCCTCCGGGCTGAACCGCAACGGCTCGGGCTGCTTTGCCGGAAGAACTTCAAATTGAATCCAGTCCGCCGCCGGCCCCGGCCTTTCCAGCAGATCGTAGGGCTTGACCCGGTAACGGTAGGCCCCCGCGGTCAGGGAAACTTCCAGAAAGGACAATTCCGTTTTCCCGGCAAAAAGCCCTTCCCACAGTTCCTCCGCCTGTTTTTCAATTTCCACTTCATAGTAAAAAACATTTTCCTGTCCTTCCCATTTCAGAAACTGTACAAAACGCCCATCTTCCTCAATCCGGTACTCCGCCTCCTGCCCCCAAAGCCCCGGAGTTCCGAACAAACAAAAAAGAAGCGAGAAGCACAAAAGGGTGAAGGGAGACTTGCTGCGCAAGTCTCTTGGAGTTTTGCGGCGGGGGCGGGCTGTTTGCGGGCGGCGTCCGGGCTCGGAGCCGCAAAACTCCACCGGCTGGGGGAAAGCCGAAGAAAGCGTGAAGTGTGAAGTTTCGTTGTTTGCGAGCTTATTGCTACCCTGTCTATTCTTCACTCTCCACTCCTCACTCTTATCTACTCTTCTCTTCCGTAAAGCATTCCCGGTCTCCGCAGTTCCGGCGTAGTGGGCAGGCCGAAGTCAATCCTGAACCGGTTCTCGCCGATGGTTCCCCGCTGGATTATTTCTTCCCTGGCCGGCTCCGCCCATACCGCCTCCAGCCGCCAGACAAAGGTCCCCACATCCAGGAGGGTCAAGTCTTCCAGGGGCAAGACGGTTTCCGTCATGGGCCCCTGGCGTATAACGGTTTTTCCCGTATCCGCGTTTTCAAGGGTAAACAAATACCCCGTGGCGCCCGCTACGGCGTCCCAGGAAAACACGACGCGCCGGTTTACCCTGAGTTCCGCCCCGCCGATGACTTTCCCCTCCGCGGGCAGGCGGTTCGCCGCCGCGGGCAGGGGCGGTATGGGAAGCACCCGGAACCGGCGGGGCGCCCTGGCGCTGATGTCGAAGCCGTCGGAGGTTTCCGCCCGGACGGTCCAGTAATAGTCCCCCGCCCAAAGCCGGGGCAGGGTGATGTCTTGAGGCGGGTTAGCGATAAGCGCCACCGGCGGCCCGGTAAAATCGCTCCGCCGGGAGAGGATGAAGCCGCTCGTCCCCACCGGATCCGGGGAACTCCAGCGCAGGGTTTCCGGTTCACGGTAGGCTTGGAGGCCCTCAAAAGCGGCGTTGTCGCCGGGGTAATCCAGGCTCACCGGATGGATCTTCCGGGCGAGGAAACCCCCTTCGGAAAACAGCCCCGTCCGCCGGGTGCTCCGGTAACTTTCCGGCGCCAGGCCCCGGACCGTCCAATAGTAATTCCCGTCAGGGTAGCTGTCCATGGAAAGGCTCTGCGTTATCCCCTCGGCCAGGTTGTTTTCATAGACCGGGCTGTTCAGGTCTCCGCTATGATACAATTTGAACTGATAATATTCCGCCCCCTCCAGGGCTGTCCAGGAAAAGTCCAGGGGCTCCCCTTCCTGTATCACCGCCCGGCCGCCTTGAACCGGTTCAAGGAGCAGGGGCGCGGCGATGGGGGGCACCGCGACAAAGGAAGCGGGCGGCGTTTCAAAGACCGCGTCGCCGGGCCCCCGGGCCTGAATCCGCCAATACCAGGTTCCCTCGGGCAGCGCGCGGCCCTGGAAAACCTCGCCGCCCGCCGCCTCGTCGATAAGGGGGGAAGAAAAGCCTGAGTCTTCGGAAACCTGGAACCGCGTTTGAAACGGCAGGTTGGTTTTCCAGGTAAAGCGCAGATCCGGCAGCATGGTAGTTTCGGCAATATAGCCCTGAGGAGGGAAAACCAGCCGTTGGATCAGATCGCCTTCCAGGGCGGTAAAGGAACGGGCCGGGGAAAAGGCCGAATCGTTTCCTTCCGTATCGGCCTGGGAAACCGCCCAATAATACTGCCCCGGCGTCAGGGCGTTTTGCCCGGCCCGGCAGGCATAAAAGTTATCCCGCACCCTTTCATCAAGCACCGGATTATTCAAATCCCGGTCCGCCGAAATCCGAATCCGGTAGGAACGGGCTTCCGCTTCGGGCCGCCAGGAAAAATACACGTCCCCCTGGCCGGCCGCCACGTTCACCATGCCCCGGTCCTGGGGAAGCTGGAGTTCCGGGACCCGCAGGTCCCCGCTTTGGACAATGCTGAAAGAGGCCGGAAGGCCCTCGCCCGCGGCCCCCTCGTAAGCGGCGGGGAACACCGGCCGTACCCGCCAATGCCAGGTCCCCGGCCCCAGGACCGAGGAATACAAGGAGGTTCCCCGGACTTCCTGGGACAGGGCCGGGTTGGCCATGTCCGGGTTGTCCGCCGCCTCAAGCACATAAAAGGCCGCTTCCTCCGTTTCCGTCCACTGGAAGCGCACGGAGGGCCGTCTGGTCCTGAACTGGTAGCGGTAGCCCTCCGCGGGGGTAATCAAAACCGGCGCGGGGGCGGGGATGATCCTGAAGGACAGGGCATTGGGAACGGTCTCTTGGCCGTTTGCCAGGGAAACACGCCAAAAATAGGACCCGCCGGGAAGCTCCACGGCGGCCGCGTCCCCGTCAAATTCCCCGCTGAACACGGGCCGGGCAAAGGAGCGGTCCTCCGCAACCTCCAGCCGGGTTGTTTCTTCCGGGTCCAGGTTGATCCGGTTCCAGCGGAAGGGCACGGCAAACTTCCCCGTGCCGGGGTTGAGAAACCGCGCCTGGGGCCGGGGAAAAAGGGCCGCCGCTTCCCGCAGCGTCCGGGGCCCGGCCTCGCCCAGGGCAAGGGTTTCCCCCGCGGCCACGCTGACGGTTCCGCCGGGGCCGGCAAACGACGCGGCCCCTTCCATGACCCGGAGCGTCAGCTCCCCGTTCTCCGTCCCGGCCTGCGCCATCCCGCCCGCTTCCACCGTAATCACCCGGTCTCCCGAAACAAGGGTCAGGGGGGAATCCGACGCGCCGGCGCTTACCCCGCCCTGGTTAATATCGACCCGGAGGCCCCCGTCATCTTCGTTCAGTTGGATAAGGCTGTTCTCCGCCAGGTTAATGACCGCGGTTCCCCCCGTAAAGGTGATGACGGCCTCCGAAAGTTCCGCGGTTCTGATAAGGTCCCCCTCGTACACCGGGCTTTCTCTTTTAAGCCGGTCCCAGAGCACCCGGTCCACGAAACGCCGCTGGGCCGCCTTGTACTTAAAGGTAATCGTCCCTATGGGCGCTTCCGTCTGCCGGGTCAAGGTTCTGAACAAATCGAGCCGGAAAAGATTAAGGAAGAACAGGATTCCGATAATACAAACCCCGTAAATAAAAATATCCTTGAAAAAGTTATGAGGATTAAGAAAGGGTGAAGTGTGGAGAGTGAGGTGTGAAGTGTCGTTGTTTGCGAGATTATTGTTGTCCGGTCTGTTGTTCTTCATTTCTCGCTCTCCACTCTCAACTCCTCACACGTCTCTCTCAACTTCACACTTTTCTTCACTCCACACTTCTTCAACTTCACTCTTCACACCCCACACTTTTCTTCACTTCACACTTCACACTTTTCTTCACTCCACACTTTTTTCACTTCACTCTTTTTTCAACGTTTTCGTTGAGGCCGATAACATCCTTCGCAGTATTTCGCAATCATCTTTGATGGCGGTGTAGTCAGCTTCCGTGATAAAATTGGTTTCGTACAATAAATCAAGCCAAAAGATAGTTTCCGAACATTCTTTTAACGAAATATACACTTTTGCCAAAAAATCCCGTTTGCTTATAGCACATTCCGCCTCCGCCAAATTCGCCCCAATACTTGTGCCGCTTCGTAAAATCTGCTTACCCAGCACAAATTCCTTTTTATCAATAAGACCCTTGTATAACTCTACAATCTTAATCGCAAACTGCTTGCTCCTCGCCAGCGCCGTCTTATCCTTGTCCACTTTCTCCATTCCTCACACTTCACTTCACTCTTTCTTCAACTTCACTCCTCACACTTCACACTTCTTCACTTCACTCTTTCTTCAACTTCACTCTTCACCCTTCTCTTCTTCACACTCTTCTCTCTTCACTTCACTCTCCACACTTCACCCCTCACACTCTTCACTTCACTCTTCACACTCTTCTTCACTCCACACCTTCTTCCACTTCACACTTCACTCTTCACCCTTCACACTTCTCTTCACTCTCCCCCAATCTTGTACTTCTTCTCCTCCGCCCCCGTATCAACGGCGCTCAAATCCGGCGGCGCAATACCCAGCATCTCCCGCAGTTCCGCCAGCGTCCCCGGCTGCCTCTCTCCGAACTCCTCACTTTCCCTCAAACTCACCACCGCGAAAAGCCGCACCGGCTGTTCCTTTCCCTTGACCGTGACCGGGGGCATTTCTTCGGTGATAAGCGCGTCGCCGGTAAGCTGCCAGGTGCTTTCCGTAATAAGGATGTCCGTGCCCAGGGCTTTGTTCAGGGCCTCGGTCCGGCTGGCGAGGTTGACGGGATCGCCGATGACGGTGTATTCCATCCGCTCGTCGCTGCCGATTTGCCCGGCGGTGACGATGCCGGTGTTGATGCCGCAGCCGATGCGGATGGGCGGATTGCCGGGGTCGCCGGCCGTGCGGTTCCGGTTCATCTCGTAGAGGGCGGCCCGCATCATCAGCGCGGCCTTGACGCAGTTCAGGGCGTCCTCCGCCACCGACCCGGCGCTGTACGCGGTGCCCCAGTGGGCCATCACCGCGTCGCCGATAAACTTATCCACCACGCCGCCGGTTTTGGTCACGCACTCCACCATCCGGGTAAAATAGGCGTTCAGCCAGGAAACGATCCGGTCCGAGGCTTCTTCCCCGAAGGCTTTGGTAAAATTCTCCGACTTTGCCGTAAATTCCCGGATGTCGGAAAAGAAGATTGTGGCGTGTTTGGGCAGGCCGCCGGGCTTAATCTCCCCCCGCATGGCCCGGACCGCGATTTCCCGGTTGGTAAAACGGCCGAAAATGCCCAGAGCCTTGCTCATCCGGTCGAAACTGACGGTGAGGGCCCCGATCTCGTCCCTGGTTTTGGGCTTCAGGGCAATATCGAACTGCCCGCCCTCTATCTGTTCCGCCGCCCCCGTCAGGACCTTTAAGGGCGTGCTGATGGTTTTGGAAAAGATTCTGATAAAAATGACCGCGGCCAACAGCACCGCCAGGGTCAAATAGATGTTCCGCCGGGTGGTGGCCCGGATGCCCTCGAACACCACGGCGTACTCTATGTTGGTAATCACCGCCGCGCCGGCCAGGGAGAGCTTGGTAAAGGCGCCGAAGTACCGCCCGCCGTCTTCGGCGGTATAGAGGCTCTGCATGCTTCCCCCGGGGTTTTCCCGCAGGGAGCGGATAAAGTCCTGGTTTTCAAAGTTGGCCCCCGCCCGCACCAGGTCCCGTTCCGGGTGGACCAGCACGTCCCCCTCACCGTTGATCATATAGGATGAATTCGCCCCGGTCTCGAAGGTCTCGCTTAAGGATTCGGAAGAAAAGAACACCGCCGCCGCCTCGCTGAACCCGCTCCCGTTCCAGGGAAAGCACAGCGCCAGGAGGGGAATCCCAAAGGCCGGCATCCCGTTGAGGATAATCGTCTCCCCCCCGGCGGCCCGGGCCAAAAATCCGCCGGAGGACGCGAGGAAGCTGTCTACCAGGGCGGGATCAATCTCGTTGGCAAGAAAAAACCGGTCGTTCATTAAAAGGGTGGAGAGGGACGTGTTGAGCGTTCCTCCCTCCTCGCTCCGCAGGGTGGCGATGGCGGCCACGTCCTGGTTGCGTTCAAAGAAGAAGGCCGCGGCCTGCCGGGAAAGGGCCAGGGAGTTTCCCGCCGCGGCCAGGGTATCCAGCAGCACCAGGGCGTTGGACCGGATTGAGGAGAGGACGCTTTCCGCCTCCGCCGCGGACCGGCTGTTGATGCTCAGGTTGTTGTCCTCCGCGGTGATCCGCACGTCGCTGGAAACCATCACCGACACCAGGGCGGTGATGAGGGACAGGGAAAGGAGGATCAGTATTGAAATAATGACCACCAGCTTCAAACCGATGGGATACTTGATTTTCCCGGCCTTTTGCCCACTATCCTTGTTGTTCTTCACCTTCTCTTTACTCCTCACTCTTTTCTCCACACCTCACGCCCAACTGTTCTTCTCTTCTTCACTTCACCCTTCTTCTCTTCACTCTCCACACTTTCTTCCACTTCACACTTCACTCTTCACACTTCACACTTCTTGAACACAGCCGCGTTTCCGTTATATATTTGCAGCATGGTTATAGAACAAACAGTCGAAATTCCGGCGGACCGGCGGATACATCTTGATTTTACCGTGCCGGAATCGGTAGCCGTATCCGGCCGACAGCGGATTATTATTGAATTCCCCGACGCGAAAAGCGGTATTTCCGCGGAAGAAACGGATGCCATTCTTTTCGCGGAAGAACGCAGCAAGGATCTGAACAAAACATACCCTGTCTGCGTCTGCCATACCATAGAGGAAGCGGAATCCGCTCTGGCGGGCCAGAACACCCCCCACGCGCGCGAACAGTTTCGTTCCATGCTGCAACGCACCCACGGCGCCCTTAAAAACAGCAAAGCCTGGGGGCAGGGGGTTGATGTGGAGGCCAAAATCAGGTCCCTGCGGGACGAATGGGGAAGCAATGCCTAAACCCCGGTTCACCCTTGACTCCTGTATGGTTATTAAACACCTCAACCAAGAATATGACCTTGAGAATTTTTTTATCGCCCAGGGTGAATATGAAAAGTGTGTCAGTGTTATTACGTTCATCGAAACCCTGGCAAGCCCTGACATGACCGTTGAGGAAGAGGCGGCAGCCAGGGATTTTCTTTCCGGCTGCGCCGTCATTGACATTACGCCGGAAATTCGTGAAAAAGCCATACTCATCCGGCGTTTCAGAAAAAGACTAAAATTGCCTGACGCCCTTATCGCGGCTACCGCCATAGAACTCACCTCAACGCTCCTTTCCACCGATGACCACTTTAAAGACTTTTCCTGGCCCGGCTTCTCTTTACAGACGATAGTATAAATAGACCTGTTCAGTAACCCGGTTGGTTACCGAACAGGTCTTGCAGTTTCTCACCCTACGGGCTGCGAAACATGCATTTTTTAGCGGAAGTTGTTCAATAACTGAAGTTATTGAACAACTCTAACAAACGCTTCTGTTTATGCGGAAGCGGCGGCTATCTTTTCGCGGACCAGTTCACCGATAATTTGAGCGGGACTTTTGTGGTCGGCTTCAGCTTTAGTCCAAATGTAGTCCATAGTCAAATTGTCCAGCCCTAAAAGGCGGGCGTTCCGGCGGCTTATGAAGCCGGTGCCGTTGGCGCCTACTTTGGGCACATGGGTAGTATAGTATTCATCCAGCGCGTCCGCTTCTTCTTCGGTCAATTCCGGCATCATTTTCTCCTCTCATGTGAGCAAAGCGATCAATGCGGCCCGGCATTTCATATCACTTTCACGTTCTTCCACTCCACACCTTCTTCCACTTCACACTTCACTCTTTTCTTCACCCTTTTTTCACTCAACAATCAACCCAAAGGATCCCGAGTAATCAATGTCGCCGACCGTGGCGAATACGTTGATATTGTAGAAGCCAAGATCCGGCGGCGCGGTAAAGGTAACGGTGGTATTTGGGGAGAGAGAACCGGTGTGAGGTCTCTCCGTGCCGTTCGCATCGATGTACCAACTGCTGACCGGTCCCTTGGTTATTGTAATGGTAATGAGAGTGGAAGCGGACACCGTTGCCGTCGATAGCGGCGTCAGGCCGTTGTCGCCGCTAAACGTGAGCACGGGCACGCCCGCATTGGTTATGGCGGAGATGGTGATCCCCGGATCCACGGTCACCGTTACCGTATACGACTGGGTTGACCCATCCTCCGCCGTTACCGTGTAAGTATGCGGGTTTGGCTCGGAACCCCAGACCGTTGTCCCATCAGGGGAAATCGATACCCCCGAATGGGTAACGGTAGGCGTCAAAGCTGCCGGAGTCGTCCCGTAGGGGACCTTCACCGTTATGGCGTTCCCGCTTATGCTTCCCGAACCGGTTTCAAGCGAAACACTGCCTGCGGTTTTCCACCCGTAATGCTT
>JAITQR010000035.1 GCA_031288815.1 Treponema sp. | reverse complement strand
ACCATGGACTGCACGTTAACCGCGGTTCCCTTAAGATTCTGGATACCGTAATGCTGCCGGTACTTTTCGGCCCGCTCGTTCATCCAGGAACCGAACACCGCTCCGACAGAACCCCAGAGTTGTTCCAGCGGATCCTGGGGGAAATCATTCCCCGTAGCCGCTCTAACGATCCCCTTGTAGTCGTCTACCAGCCTTTCCAGATCGGCGGCGTCGAGCTCCGTGTCCAGAACCAGGTTCCGTTCTCTCTTTGCCGTGCTGATGGCTTCCTCAAAAGATTTGTGGGGAACCTGCATGACCACATCGCCGTACATCTGGATAAAGCGGCGGTAAGCGTCCCAGGCGAAACGGGGATTACCGGTCTTCCACGCGAGGCCCCTTACCGCCTGGTCGTTCATTCCCAGGTTAAGGATAGTATCCATCATCCCCGGCATGGAAACCGCCGCGCCCGAGCGCACCGAAACCAGGAGGGGATCCTCCGCGTCGCCCAGCTTTTTCTTCATCATTTTTTCAAGCTTTGCCAGATTAGCCAGAACTTCTTCCCTGAGCCCCTGGGGGTATTGGTTTCCGTTCTGATAGTACGCCGCGCACATTTCCGTAGAGATGGTAAATCCCGGAGGAACCGGGATTCCCAGATTGGTCATCTCGGCAAGGTTCGCCCCCTTGCCGCCAAGGAGACCCTTCATATCCGCGTCTCCTTCGGCCTTGCCTTTGCCAAAGAAGAAAACATTCTTTGTCCTTTTTGCCGTTGTTCTCAAAAAAACTACCTCCAAGATCCGGTTTCAAAGCTGTCCTTCCAAAAGGGAAAACGGATCGTAAATTAATGGCTATATCATAAACTCTTTTGCTAAAAAAAGGAATAGCTGTTTCCGGGCCGCCGGAAAGGGCATACCCGGAAGAGGGCGGAAGGGCACGCTGAAGCCGATTCGACCGTTCCATCCGAAAGGGGGAACCCTTAACTGTTTTACCGTATAGGTTTATGATAAAAGGCATGAATTACCTTGATCTTCCGGTTTACCGGCACAAAGACCTGATACTTGAGGCTCTGGAATCGAGCCAGGCGGTAGTGGTGGAAAGCCCTACCGGCTCCGGAAAAACCACCCAGCTTCCGGTGATACTCCACGAGGCGGGTTACGCGAAAAACGGGATTATCGGCGTTACCCAGCCGAGGCGTATCGCCGCCCTTTCGGTAAGCGAGTTTATCGCCCGCCAGCTGGGGACGCGGGTTTCCGGACTGGTGGGTTACAAGATGCGTTTTGAGGACCGGACCAGCCGGGATACCCGGATAAAGATCATGACCGACGGCATCCTCCTCCAGGAAATGAAACTTGACCCCTGGCTTTCCCGGTACAGCCTTCTTGCGGTAGACGAGGCCCACGAGCGCAGCCTCAACATCGATTTTATCCTGGGCCTCCTCAAGCGGGTGATGGAAAGCCGGCGGGATTTCAAGGTTATTATCTCTTCCGCCACGATCAACGCCGAGGTGTTTTCCGAATACTTCGGGGAATGTCCGGTAGTAAAGATAGACGCCCAAACCTACCCGGTAACCCTTATCTACGATCCGCCGGCCCTTGGGGGGGATTCCCTGGGTGCCCAGGAGGCGATTCTTTCCAAGATAGACGGCATTGTCCAGCGTTTTATCGGGGAAAGGCGGGAGGGGGATATCCTGGTGTTTCTGCCGGGGGAAAAGATGATCAAGGACTGTATGTCCCGGCTTCTCGCCGGGCCGGCGGGCCAGTACATCCACCTGGTCCCCCTCTACGGGAGGCTGGGAAAGGAAGAACAGGAGCGGGTTTTTGAGGAAGCCCCCAGGGGTAAAACAAAAGTGGTGGTGAGTACCAATATCGCCGAGACTTCGGTCACCATAGACGGGATAAGCGCGGTGATCGATTCGGGGCTTTCCAAGCTGAACTACTACAACCCCCGGACTTTCACTTCCAGCCTGGTGGAGGCCCCCATATCCAAGGCCTCGGCGAACCAGCGCAAGGGCCGGGCGGGCCGTACCCGGGAGGGAACCTGCTACCGCCTTTACACCAGGAAAGAATTCGAGAACCGTCCGCTTTTTACCACGGAGGAAATCTTCCGCACCGATCTTTCGGAAGTGGTGCTGCGCATGGCGGATCTGGGGCTCGTGAACTTTGAGGATTTTGATTTCATTTCCCCTCCGGGCCGGGAGGGGCTTATCGCGGCCATGGAAACCCTGAATCTCCTGGAAGCCCTGGAAGAAGACCGGAGTCTTTCCAAAACCGGCAGGCTCATGACCGAATTCCCCCTGGCCCCCCGCCAGTCCCGGATTATCGTGGAGGCCATCCTGCGCTACCCCGATGTTCTCAGGGAAACCCTGATCGCCGCCGCCTTTCTCTCCACCCAGAGCCCATACATCCTCCCGCCGGGGGAGGAAATGGACGCCCGCAAGGCCCATCACGGTTTCCGGGACCCCGGCGGAGACTTTGTCTCCTACCTCAAGCTTTTCAGAAGCTACAACGATTCTACCAACAAGAGCCGGTTCTGTGAGAAAAGCTACCTGGACGAAAAGGCCATGGCGGAGATTGCCAATGTGGTGGCCCAGCTTGAGGAGATCGTTTCCGCCCTGAATATCCCCATCCTCTCCGGCGGCCCGATTGAGGATTACCTTTACTGTGTGGCCCGGGGGATGATCCAGTTTGTCTGCGTCAGGGAGGGGCGGGAGATCTACCGCAGCCTTACGGCGGACCGGATCAGCATACACCCCGGATCGGTGATGTTCAAATCGGATCCCCTGTACATCGTGGCGGGGGAAATCGTCCGGACCACCAGGATGTACGCCATGTCGGTCTCTCCCCTTTCAAAGGCCATTCTGGAAAGGATCAGCCCGGAACTCGCCCTGGGGAGGACCAAA
>JAITQR010000008.1 GCA_031288815.1 Treponema sp. | reverse complement strand
TGGCCGCTTACCTGTTCAGCCTGGACAAGGCGCTCTATTCGATCATCTTCCAGTTTACCACAACCATGGCCCTGTCGGCCCTGTACCGGGGCTACCAGCAGCGCACCCTGCTTATCATCACCTCTAAGCCCGACGAGGTATACGTCCTGATCCGGGACATTACCAGCCACGGGGCCACGTCTTTCCAGGGTCTGGGGAATTACGAAAAGACCGGCCGAACCATGCTCTATTCGGTAGTATCCGCCAACCAGGTGGACGATCTGGTCCGGGCCATCAGGAACATCGACGGGAAAGCCTTTATCAACGTACTCAAGACCGAGCAGGTAAACGGCAGTTTCTACCTGCGCCCCAGGGATTAGGGTTTAATACGCGATAATAGGCGCGTCTTTTCCGCAGAAGGCGCAGCAGTAATAGTTTTCCTCGTCGCCTTCCGCCTCTTTCAGAATCAGCCCCCCGGTGTCTATCTGGTAGCCCCGGCGGCTGACAAGCGTTTTGCCGCAATGGGGGCAGCGGGTTACCGTCTCCCCGGTGATATTTCCCGGATACACATAGGGCAGGATCTCCCGCGCCCGGTCCGCGGCTTGCAGCAAGGTAGCCGGTTCGGTGGGGACGGCCTCCCAGTACCAGTCCGGGTGGTAGGCGCTCAGGTGCCAGGGTATAACCCTCCCGCGTCTGCACGCCGCGAGATCGGCGATAAAATGGGCGATGCTTTTGAGCTCGGCCTCGCTGTCGTTAAGGCCGGGAACCACCAGGGTGGTTACTTCCACATGGACGCCGTTTTCGTAGCAAACGGTGATAAAGTCCAGCACCGTGTCCAGGTCGCCCCCCAGGGTTTCCTGGTAGGTTTGCCGGGAAAAGCTCTTCAAATCAATATTTACCGCGTCCACAAAGGGAATAATCTCGGCCGTGGCTTCCTGGGTGGCGCAGCCGTTGGTAACCAGGACATTTGCCACTCCCCGCTGGCGGGCCAGCCGCATACAGTCCAGGAGGTATTCCGGATGAACCAGCGGCTCCGAATAGGTATAAGCAACCTGGGGGGGATCAGGCTGTCCGGTATGCCGAGGCTCCTCCTCGGTCAGGGCCAGGGTTACCACCTCTTCGGCGTCCAGGTAGCTGCCGGGGGGGATGCCCTTGCCCCGAAGCTGGGAGATATGCCAGTTCTGGCAGAAGGGACAGTGGAGGTTGCAGCCCATGAAGCCAAGGGAAAGGATCGACGAACCGGGCCGGAAATGGTAGAGGGGTTTTTTTTCGATAGGGTCGCGGGCAAGGGCGGTCACATAACCGTACCAGGGGATATGGCTTTTACCGTCCAGATTTTCCCGTACGCCGCAGACTCCCCGGCCTTGGGGGGGGATCAGGCAATGGCGGGGACAGAGATCGCAGCGGAGTACGTCGAGTTTTGAAAAAAAACGGCCTTCCGGCGCCAATCCCTTCGGTTTATTGGTATCCGCCTGTCCTTTTACCTTCCGGTTTAACTCTAATTCGGGGATGTCGGCGGGATATTCCTCGGCCGAATGGGGGGTTTTCATGTTTGTCACCGATGTTTGGGCGCCGTCCCGCTTGCGGAAGCGCTTGAGGCGCCCGGCGAGGGAGCCTTAAAACGGATCTTTTGGAATCTTTCCCGCAGATCCTCCTTTTTGTCGGCGAACTGGATGGGCTCGTCAACCTCGAAGGGCTCTATAATCACCCCGTGGGCCCCTTTGCGGACCCAGAGTTTTACCAGGGGAACCCCTTCCCCATTCCGCTTTACCGCCGAATGGAGCTCTTCCACATAGACGACATCCTCAATTTTGAATTCCAGCACCGAGGGATTCATCCCCAGGGGCTCGTAAACCAGGATAAGTTTGTTTTTTTCCGAAGGGTGCTGCCGGGGATATCCGGCGAAGGGAAGGGCGTTTTTCGGCGGCCCTCCGTTATACTTGGTAATCCCGCTAAGGGGTAAGGTTTCAAGATAAGTTCCAACACTCATATGGGCCTTCTTTCACCTATGGAGTATATTTTACAAAAATGTCATACTATGAAAATAAATTCCTATAATTAAATATAAAACCTATCGGGAAAGGATGCAACAGAAAATGGGAAAGCCCCGCCGGATTTTTTTAATTTCTTCAGGCAACGGAGAGTGTTTTGTGTACCGATAGACACGATGGAAGGATGTTCCTGTTTCAGGGCGGCTCATTGGTGCTGAGGGATGATATCCCCGACGCCGATCTTGCCCAGGGTCTTCCCCGGGAAAGCGTCCGGGAAGCTTTTGACGGCATTGACGTTTTTGAAATTCCCTCGGTGGACGGGCCGGGAACCATATACGGGGCTTCCCTGGAGGAGGCCCCCCTGCCCCCGCTCTGGCGGGCTGTCCCGGTAAGGCAGGGTCTTTCCCTGGTTACCGCCGGAAAAACAGTAGACGGAAAGGGGCCCGTGGGCCGTATGCTGCGGGCTTACCATATCGCCCAGTGGCGGCGGGACGCGGTTTTCTGCGGCTCCTGCGGGACAAAAAACACCGACGCCCCGGACGAGCTTGCCCGCCTCTGTCCCGCCTGCGGCCGCCGGGAATACCCCCGGATTTCCCCGGCGGTGATCACCATCATCCTTCACGATGACGGCCGGGCCCTTCTGGCCCATAACGGGAAATTTGCCGAGGGGGTCTACAGCCTTATCGCCGGCTTCAACGAGGCGGGGGAAAGCCTTGAGGCCACGGTGGCCCGGGAAATCCGGGAAGAGGTGGGCCTTGAGGTGGCGGATATCCGTTACATCGCTTCCCAACCCTGGCCTTTCCCCAACTCGCTGATGCTGGGCTTCGCCGCCCGCCATGTTTCGGGAGAACCCCGCCCGGACGGCGTGGAAATCGAGGACGCCCAATGGTTCTCCCCGGACAGGCTCCCCCAGCTTCCGGGAAACGGATCGGTTTCCCGCTATCTTATAAACAGCTGGCTTGAAGGCAAGCTGTCTCTAAGGGGCAAGCCATAAAATCCGGCAAGTAACTTTCTCCCCCAAATCACCAACCTCGTCTGGCGGTTTTCGCCTTTATACGCGAGGCGCGACAAACTGTTAGAGGGCGCTCTCCCGCTCCAGACCGGAGATGCGCCAGTCCCCCTTGCGCCTCACCATGGTAAGCTCGTCGGTAATGGGGTAGCCCCGGGGCAGGCTGCCCTGTTCCGCTTCGGCGGCGGGGTTCGCGCCGGCGGAGGGGCCGTCCCGCGTGTCGGGATCGGCGGAACTATCCGATTCCGCGGGGATCCAGAGGGTGTAAGAGGCGCGGTACTGTACCTGGTCGGCCCTTTCGTCTCCCCCGGTCTGCCGGATATCCAGATCGGTAACGCCGAATACCTGGGATTTGGTAAGGGGGGAGCCCTGATCCCGCCATTTTTGGGCGGGTAGCATGATGTCCGGAACGTACTCGTAAGCCTGCCGGACGCGGCTTAGCACGAAGAAGTTGGTCACCATTTCGATATCCCGTTTTCCCGCCTTGTTGATGACACAGGCGTCCATCATGGTATGATCCAGTTCGCCGAAGGCGTTGTAATAGGCCTCGATTACCTGGAGGGGTTCCATGCCCCTGGTGGTGGGGAGATCCTTCCTGCCGGCTATGATGCTGTAGGCAACCAGGAGCAGGGCCACAAGGGCGGCAAGGCTTCCCCCCAGGATGGCGGAGTTCCGTATCACAAAACGGCGGGTGTTGACGGTGAGCTTTCGTTTCTTTTCAAGCTGGGCGCGTTCCTCCGCCAGCCGTTCTTGGGTTTCCTCGTCCAGGGGGCGGAAGAACAAGGCCGCCCCGCCGGAGCCGGCGGGCCCAATGGCGGCGGCCAGTTCCCCCAGATCCGGCCTGCCCGTCACGGAACCGGCCTTGCCGGAACCGATCCCGCCGGTTGGACTGTTCCTGACGGAACCGGTCCTGACGGAACGGGTCTTGGCGGAACCGGGGGCAGGAAGGCCCGCCATAGCCCTGTCCATGAGCTTTGCCAGATCCTCGTCCAGCCCCGGCGCGGCGAACCGGGCGGGGAGGAACACCCCCTCCCGGATGTCCTGGTGGAGCAAATCTATGTTCCGGTTCGGGAAGGGGGCCTGTCCCGTGAGGATACGGTAGAGGAGAGCCCCGGCGGTAAACACGGCGGCCTCTCCCCCCAGTTCCGGGTTTATCAGGGATTCGGCCCCTTCCCGCCAGCGATCTTCCCCTTCAGCCTGAAGACAGCGGACCGCCAGCCGTTCCGGGGAAAAGAGAAGGGTTCCCCGGGGGAAACGGGGTGTCTGCCGCGCGGCGGTGACCACCAGGGCTCCCGCCGGAACGAGGTATCCATTAGCCCCCGGCCCCTTATCTTCGCCGGAGCGGGCGGCCATCCAGTACCGCAGGGCTTCCAGGGCCTCATCCCGCCGGGCAGGGTCGGCGGCCAGGAGATCCAGCCGTTCCCCCGGGAAGGCGGGGCCCCAGATCACCATGGTAGGGCTCTCCCCGTTTTTGTATTCCAGTACCCCGGAAGCCTGCCAGTTTTCTATTTTTCCGTCGGGGTATACAACGCGGCCTTCCTGAACAATGGACTGGGCGAACTTTGCCTGGGCAAAGGCCTGGGAGGAAAGTCCGGTATCAAAACCAAGCGCCGCTTTACCTTCAACCTCAAGATGAATGATCCGTTCTGCCATATCTGGGTAACTCCATATCCCCCTTAAAGTTACAGGGATCCTGAGCTGTTCGGGACCGGCCGGTCCAGGACCAACCGGTCCAGAACAGCTTTGCCGTCAGTTTTCAGCGCCCGGCGGGTGAATAGAGATACCTGAAGTACTCCATATCCGTGGAGAGGGTCTTATCGAAGTTGGGCATGGTGTTCCGGTAGGATTCCACGGCCCGCCAGAACTCGAAGAAGCTCCGATCCCTGCCGTAGGCTTCGGCGTAGATCCGTGCGGCTTCGGCGTCCCCCTCGCCCCGGATAGTCTCGGCGCGCTGGTAGGCTTCGGAGAGGACGGATCGCCGTTCCCGGTCCATCCGGCCCAGCCAGTCCGCCTTTCTCCCCTCCCCCTCGGAACGGAAAGCCTGGGCGATCTGGTTCCGTTCCTTGATCATCCGGGCGTAGACGCTCTGGGTAAGCTCGTCGGAGTAGCGGATCTGCCGGATAACCAGGTCGATAAGCTCAATCCCGTATTCGGGAACCATAACCCGGGATCGGGCGAGGATCTCCTCCGCCAGCTGCCGGCGGCCCTTGGCAATGGGCTCGTAGCTGGTATCGGGCTGTATGGAAGACTGGAGCAGCTCCGGGTCGATGTTGTCCCCAAGCCCCAGGGCGTCCGCCCCGGAGGAACGTTCCATGATGATATTGGAGTTCCGCACCGATTCCCGCAGGTAATTTTCCGCCACCCCGGTCCGCACCTCCGAGTCGATCACCTCCGCCAGTTTGGCGTAGGCCGCGTCCACTGTTTTTATGGATTCGTAGAATTTCGACGGGTCGGCGATCTTCCAGCGGGCGGTCACGTCCACCCAGATATACTGTTTCTCCCGGGTGGGCATGCTCTTCTGTTCCCCGTCCATGGCCATTATCCGCTTGGGATACCGGACCACCTCGTCAATAAAGGGAACCTTGAAGTGGAACCCCGCGTCGGAGATCACGTCCACCAGTTTTCCCATCTGGACGATAACCGCCTGTTCCCCCTCGTCGATCACGTAGAAAGGCCCCGCGGCGGCAATCCCAATCAGCGCCACGATCAGCGCAAGGGTTACGGTGATAAGCTTCTTCATCAGCGGGCCTCCCCGGCCGCGTCTTGCCGGCCCGATCCCAGATTCCGCAGGGGCAGGAAGTTGTCAAAATTACGATCCAGGATCACCGTGCCGTCCTTGTCCTTGAACACCTCCTCCACCATCTCGTAGTAGAGGCGCTGCCGGGTAACCTCCGGGGCCCGGCGGTATTCGTCGTATACCGCGTTGAACCGCGCCACATCCCCGTTAGCCCGGTTGATCCGTTCCGTCTTGTAACCCTGGGCTTCCTGGACGATCCGTTCCCGCTCGCCCCGGGCCTTGGGGATCTCGGCGTTGTAGACCTGCTGTCCCTCGTTGATAAGCCGGTTCATGTCCTGTTCCGCCTT
>JAITQR010000201.1 GCA_031288815.1 Treponema sp. | reverse complement strand
TTTTAAGCCGGAACATCAGGCAGTTCAGGGTAATTTCCGCCCTGTCCCAGGAGAAACTGGCGGAAAAGGCGGGGATTTCGGTTCCGTTTCTGGGGGCCATCGAGCGGGGTGAGAAGTGGCCGAGCCCGGAAACGTTCGCCAATATCGCCTACGGCCTGGGGGTTGAACCCTATGACCTGATGAAGCCCGAGAACATTTCGGCCCAGGATGTAAGGAAAATCGTTGTAAAGCTTGCCAGGGATATGTCGGTGCTGGTAAACCAGTCGGTGAAGATGCTGAACACGGTGGCGCGGGAAAGCGGCGGCACGGGCGGGAAGGGCAAGAGGGGCGAATAAAGGGAGGAAGGCGGCTGGTTACTAAGCACCCAGCCTCTTGACAAAAAGCCGGCGGCGGGTTATTTAGCAACATAAATTATTTGCTATGATACCGGAAAAGGGTGAAAAGTGAACAATAACATGATCTTTCTAGGCGAACACGATCTTGATTTCCTGACACAGCCCAAAGAAGGGATAATAGCCTCAATTGGTTCCCGCCTTTCCAACTATAAACCGGTAAACGCTGATTTCTACCGGCGGTTTGAAGAAAAGATTGGTAAGAACGCCCCCTATCCGATGCAGGGGGATACCGGCAAATGGTTTTATGCCGATGTTTCCCTAAACGGGGAATATGGAATACAGAGAACCGTATTTATCATTGGCGGTACTTTCGGGTTTCTCATCCGTATATCCGCCGCGTTTATTGAGTTTCTTTATCCGGGCTATAAAATAAATGAGTGGTACTCGAAAGAGAACAGGGAAGAAGTTACCGAATGGCGTATATTCTTCCGGCAGATGGTGGATCTGTTAGGCGGCTCTAAAGCGCTCTACATTAGCAACGCATATTTCATAAAGTATCACGACTTCTTGGATGACCCTGCCAAGAGCTTTAAACAAAAACTGGATGAAATAATAGCCAGGCACGGAACCGTTAAGAAGGATTTTCAAGATTTTACAAACGGGAAACATCCGCGGTACTTTATTGATAAATGCGGAAATGATTTCCAACCAGAAATCCGCGGAAAATCATAACTACACTCCCAATTCTTTTGGAAACGAAGTCAAGCAGACGGCAGAAACGGTAAAAGAAAAGAATGGTGTATAGCACCGGGAGCCGGTTGAATATGGCGGAGGCAGAACTGGGTGTGATAAACAATCAGGGCTTACCGGCCCGCGCAGGGACGATATTCCGTGTAGGATTACTGTTTTTTTTGTTTGTCTTCGGAACCGCGGTAAACGGGGAGGAGTACCGTCTTCCCCCCCGGAACACCTGGAAAAAGCTCTACGGCAAGGCTGAAATTATCAGGAGCGAAGTATCCCGCGAAATTGAGGCCGATAAAAGCCGCTGGATAGACGCCTACGCGGATCTCCATACCTGTACCGATATCCCCCTGTCCAGCCTCAGGGAAACCATTCTGGATTATGAGTCGTACCCCCGGATATTTAAGCGGAATAAGGGTATGCGGGTTATCCATGAAGACGGGCTGGTCTACCATGACATGGTGGCGGGTATAGAGGTATTCGGTGTCTCCTACACGGTGAGGTTCCGTCAACTGGTTACCGTGCTGGTGGATGAGCCTGACCGGCTGATCGTTGACTACGGTTATGTCTGGGGTGACGGCAGGGTAAGAGACGTGCGGGGCGCGTGGTATTTTGAGACCCTCCCCGGAACGGATCGGTGCTATATCCGATATTTTGCCGCCAGCCGGATGATGCAGCGTTTCCCCCTCCAGCGCTTCGTCATGTCCATGCTTATTGACGGCGAGACCAAGGATGCCCTGACCCAGTTTCTTACCGCCGCCAGGGACAGAAACGCCGGGGGGAAGGGGCAGCCCGATTAGACCAAGCGTTTAATCTACCACAGGGTCGTTCTGGACGGTCCCGCCGTTCTCCACACCCCAGCCGAACAGGGCCAGATCGTAGCGGGCCGGATCTTCCGGACAGAATTCCCGGAGTCTTTCGGTCAGGGCAAGGGCGGCCTTCCGGTCGTTCGCCTGACGGGCCGGATCCAGGAGCCCCAGCCGCCGGGCGGCCCGGCCCACATGGAGATCCAGCGGGATGCAGAGGGAGGCGGGGGAGACGCTTTTCCAGAGGCCCATGTCCACCGGGCCTTCCCGGCGCACCAGCCAGCGGAGGCTGAGAAAGAGGCGCTTGCAGGGGGAGCTGGAATAGGGATCGGCGATATGCTTGGTGTAGAGACCCCCGTTCCCCCGGGCCATGGTTTCCCGGAACAGGGCGATACCCTCCCAGATGCCGGAATTCGCGGCGGCGGCGCTTCCCCGGGCCGGGAACGCGGGCGCGGCCTCCCCCAAGAGGGGCGGGCTCATGGCGGATCTAAAAAGCGCCTCCAGGCTGCCGTACTTTTTATAACAGGCCCGGAAGCCCCGGCAGAAATACTTGAGATCATCCTCAAAAAAAGTCCGGTGTACGCAGGAACCCGGCGATCCCCGGCGATCCCGGAGCTTCCGGTA
>JAITQR010000234.1 GCA_031288815.1 Treponema sp. | reverse complement strand
GGCTGGACCTGTTTTGCCGGATTGGTGGCGTTATAGGCCGCTACAATCTTTTCCATCCAGGTGGAATCGCTGCCGCCGAAGAGATACCAGTACACCAGTTTGCCTTTTTCAACCGGAACCTCTTCTCCGGCATCGTTGATAGTGGTAGCTTCCCCGGATCCGGCGGCAAAGACACTTCCCGCGGCCAGGAAAAGAACCAGAGAGAAAATAAACAGATACTTCGCGTTTTTCATGGAAAATCCTCCTTACCTCGAATCAGAAATATACGGTAATTGCTACATAATATTTGTATCAAATACCCGTTAGGGGCTGATTATAACACCCCGCAATTTTACCTGTCAATCAATTTTTAAAATCGGGCTCTTTCGGCGTATCGAATTTTATCCAGCTTACCGCAACAAAAAGTATAAAACAGCATTAAACAGCAAATTTTTCTCTGTTTTGCCATTTCGGAAAGACTCGAAACAAGAAATCCGTTGAATAAAACAAACCGGAAATATTATTTGCCAGTACCAAAAGACCGTTTTTAGTGCAAATAATATGTATTATAACTCAAGATCCGGCAGGATATGATCCCAGAGGGCGTACAGAATAGGATGCATATTTTCCTCCTCCGAAGTAATTGCCGCCACCGAATTTTGCCAGGGAAGGACCACCACAAACTGCCCCAGTTTTCCGTCGGCCCGGTATGCCCCGTGACGGGTAGTCCAAAAACAATAACCGTACCCAAGGTTGTTGTCAGGCGGCATCTGAGCCCCCGTGGCAATATGAGTCCGGGTAGCCGTATCTATCCAGGATTCGGAAACCAGCCGGTTCCCTTCCCAGATTCCCCGCCCCAGGAGAAACTGGCCGAACGACGCCAGGCTGGTAACGGTCAGCTCAAGCCCGCTGGCGCCTATGGTATAACCGTCAAGACTTTCCTGCCAGAAGGGATCCGGTATACCCAGGGGTCTAAAGAGGCGATCCAAGAGATAATCCCTTACTTTCTGTCCCGTAGCCCTGGTTATCATGGCGGAAGCGAGAAAGGTTGAGCCGTTATCATAGACAAATTGGGCGCCCGGATCGAAACTCAAGGGCTGGGAAAGGGCTTCTTCTACCGTCAAGGGCCGGGAAAATTCCCCATAGCCCCGGCTCATACAGAGAAGATGCCCCAGCCTTAAATTTTTAAGCCGTTCACCGGGATTGGCAACAATTCCCGGAAAGGCGTCGATCACCCGGTCTTTAAGGGAAAGCTTTCCTTCGCCGATTGCCATACCCGCCGCGATGGAAGTAAAGCTCTTGCTCACCGAATAGACGTTTCCCGGCGTCTCCTTAACCCAATGGTGTTCCATAAGGGTCTTGCCGTTTTTCAGAACCACAATGCCCTTTACCCTGAGTCCCTGGGTATTAATATAGTCAAGATAACTTTTAAAACTCACAGGCCCTCCATAACAACGGTTTTATTGTATGTTATAGTATGGATATCAGGATAATCAAGTGTTTTTCATTCGGAACAGCCTGTATCCTTGACACCGGGACAGAAAGCCCGGTAAAATCGGCTCATTTACTACAGAATTTTTGGAATAATTCAGTGCAGAGGAGAACAACAGATGCGGTGTTACCAAAACGGCTATCCCCGCCCCCAGTTTGTACGGGACAGCGGCTCCTGGAAGAATCTGGACGGGGTATGGAACTTTTGCTTTGACGACCGGAACGACGGCCGCCGCAAGGAATGGTTCCGCGATTTTCCCGGAGGCAAAACGATAAACGTGCCTTTTACCTACGAGTACCCCGCCAGCGGCATAGGAGACCCGGGCCGCCACGACGTGGTCTGGTACCAAAAGGATCTGAAAATCGACAGGGATCTGGGAGAGGTCAGGGCCTTCCTCCATTTTGAGGGCAGCGATTATCATACCCAGCTCTGGGTCAACGGCGTCTTCGCGGGGGAGCACGAGGGGGCTTACGCCCGCTTCTCCTTTGACATTACCGATCTGGCCAAGAAGGGGGCGAACAGTATCACTGTCCGGGCGGAGGATTCTTTCGATATCAGCCAGGGCCGGGGGAAGCAGCGCTGGAAGGACGAAAATTTCGGCTGCTGGTACGTCCAGAATACGGGTATCTGGAAGACCGTATGGCTTGAGTATGTCCCCAAAACCCGCATCGCCGGGGTAAAAATGACTCCGGTGCTGGCAAAGAAAACACTGGAGCTTGAAGCGGAATTGGCCGGCATAACGGAAGGCCTTACCTTTACCGCCCAGGTAAGCTTCCAGGGGAACGATGTTAACAAAATCACCGTGCCGGTAACCGGAAAACGGCTGCGCCTCGCGGTGGATGTAAACGCCCCATCCCTCTACGAGTGGGGCATCCGTACCTGGGCCCCCCGGCACCCGGATCTGTACGACATCAGCTTTAGCCTTGAGAAAGACGGTAAAACCGCCGATCAGGTTCTCTCCTACTTTGGGATGAGGGAGATCCGGATAGAGGGGGCCAGGATAACTCTCAACAACCAGCCCCTGTACCAGCGGCTCATTCTGGATCAGGGTTACTGGAAAGAGTCGGGAATAACGCCCCCTGACGAACAGGCCCTTGTTACCGATATCGACCGGGTTATGGAAGCGGGCTACAACGGGGTACGGAAACACCAGAAAATTGAGGATGAACGTTTCCTCTACTGGGCGGATGTAAAGGGCCTTTTGGTATGGAGCGAGGCCGCGGCGGCCTACGAATTTACCGACGCCGCCGTTTCCGCCTTTACCCGCGAATGGATGGAAATTGTACAACAGAACTACAACCACCCTTCTATCATCACCTGGACGCCCTTTAACGAGTCCTGGGGCATAGCCCAGGTTAAAACCGATCCGGCACAGCAGCATTTTACCCGGACGATCTACCACCTTACCAAATCCTACGATCCCCATCGGCCGGTTATCTGCAACGACGGCTGGGAACATACCGTATCGGACATTATCACCCTCCACGACTATGAGGAACGGGGTGAGGATCTTCTTGAACGTTACGGGAACCACCTGGAAGAGATACTGCGGAACCTTATCTGTCACAACAAATCGAAATCCGCCTTTGCCGGCCGGTTCCCCTACCGGGGGCAACCGATCATCATAAGCGAATTCGGCGGCATAGCCTTCAGCAACCGGGGCGACGGCTGGGGCTACGGCAACAAGGTGGATTCCCCGGAAGAGTACATCAGGCGGTTTGACAGTATTACTACCGCCATCAAACAACTGGACGCGGTATCGGGTTTCTGTTACACCCAGGTGACGGATGTTCAGCAGGAGATCAACGGCATCATGGACGCGGAGAGAAACTTTAAGGTTGATCCCGGGGTTCTGCGGGAGATAAATCTGCGGAAAGTGGGGAGCCTGCGCTAAGAGCCTACCCGGGCTAAATTGGCGGGCAAGGGAAACAAAAGGGGAAATGGTAACCGCCGGGGCGCGCAAAGGAACAGGGAGAACTCAATTTCCAATTTCCGGCAAACCGGAAAGAGGGAGCGGCCGATGAAAAAACGCATAACGCTGGAGATGTCCCGAAGCGAGGAAACCGCCGAATTTTTCAAGGCTCTCTCGTCCCCGGTACGTATAAAACTGCTTGCCACTATACTCAAAAAGCCCCTCAAGAACATTACCGAACTGGCGGAGGAATTTTCCCTGCCTCTTTCCACCGCCGCTTTCCATGTTAAAACGCTGGAAAAGGCGGGGCTTATCTTTGTTCAAGAAAAACCGGGACTGAGGGGCTCGCAGAAACTCTGTACCATCCAGGCGGAGGATGTGTATCTTAAGTTCTTTAACCGGGATGAACTTGTAAAGAGGGCGCTGCGCGAGATTACCTGCGGCATGCCTCTGGGAAATTATTTTGACTGTTCGGTGGTCAAACCCTGCGGCATCGCCAGCCATCGATCCTTTATCAGTACCGTGGACTCGGAAAACGCCTTTTTCAGCCCGAGCCGTATTCACGCCCAGCTCCTCTGGTTCAGCTCCGGAAGCGTTGAATACCGTTTCCCCAATCATAACTTCAAAAGCCCCCGGCTCCTGGAACTTGCCTTTTCCTTTGAAGCCTGCTCCGAAGCCCCGGGGTACAATAACGACTGGCCCAGCGATATTACCGTGTGGATAAACGGGGAGGAAGTCTCCCGTTTCCGCAGCGCCGGAGACTACGGCGGGGTCCGGGGAATCTATAACCCCGCCTGGTGGCCCGACGATTCTACCCAATACGGAGACCTGCACCGCCTGGAGATAAACGATCAGGGCTGCTTCAGCGACGGCAGAAAGACATCGGATCTTGATTTGGAAAGGCTTCAGGTTACCAGGGGAGACTATATCTCCTTTCGGATCGGGGTCAAAGAAGACGCGGAATACGTGGGCGGCATAAACCTTTTCGGGGAGCGCTTTGGAAACTACCGGCAGAATATTGAACTGGTGGCGAAACTTGAACGCTAGGAGCCTGCCGCGATCGAGTGGACTTTTTTGTATAAATATGTTAAGGACACGGCCTCATGCGGAGCGACTTCTTATAGCCCTTTTTCTAAAAGTCTCAATCAACCCGCTTGACAAACTGTAATATATAATTTACATTATAGATATGAAGGAAATACGCCGTACCGATGTTTTTCTGAAATGGTTCAAAAAATTGAAAGACAGAACCGGAAAGTTCCTCATTGCTTCCCGAATTACCCGGCTGCGGGAAGACAATCCCGGTGACGCGAGGCCCCTAGGCGAAGGTGTTACGGAAATACGTATCCACCATGGCCCAGGTTATCGGGTCTATTACAAGGATACGGGAAAACAAATCATCATCCTGCTTTGCGGCGGTGATAAATCCACTCAACAGCGGGATATAGAAAGCGCCAAGCGGCTTGCGAGAGAGCCGGAGGAGGAAGAAGATGAAAGTAAGTAAATGGGATTTGGCGGAAGTGCTTGATACAAAAGAGGATATAATAGCGTCCCTTGAAGTGGCCTTCGGGGAAAACGATACGGGGTTTCTCTTTGAAATACTCGGCGCGCTTGCCCGATCAAAGGGCATGACGCAGATTGCCCGTGAACTGAATGTAACCCGCGAGGGGCTGTATAAATCCCTGTCCCCAACGGGAAACCCTTCTTTCGAGACAATGTTGAAACTGCTTGATCTTCTGGGTTTCCGTCTCAAGGTGGAACAAAAAGTACCCGCATAAGGCCGCTTCCCGTCTTCCCTTAAAAACAGCCCGCCGGGTTTTGGGAATACAAATTTCCAAAACGGCCAAAAACATAGCGGGGATGGAAAAAGACACATTGAAGAAACATATTGAAAGGCTCACCATTTTAGGGTTAACAGTGTCAGTAAAACAGGGCTTGCCGTTTACCTGGTCGTTTTAGCCACATCACAGATGCGGCGGGCCATCTTGCCCAGGGGCACCTGCTCCATTACGTGGCCCATCTCGTAGGCGACCCGGGGCATGCCGTAGACTACCGCGCTGCCTTCATCCTGGCCCAGGGTCATGCCCCCTTCCTTGTAGATGGTTCCCAACTGTTGGGCGCCGTCCCGGCCCATGCCGGTCATGATCACCCCCAGGGCGTGGTTTGTATAGGTCAGGGCTACGGAGGCGAAGAGGACATCGGCGCTGGGCCGGTGGCCGCTTACCAGGGGAGCGTCGGAAAGGTGGGCCACCACGCCGATACCCTTGCGGGCAACTTCCAGGTGCTTGTTCCCCTGGGCGATGAAGATCCGGCCCGGCAGGAGCGGCTCACCTTCTTCCGCCTCCTTCACATCCAAAGGACAGATCCGGTCAAGGCTCTTGGCGAATTCGCTGGTAAAGCCGGCGGGCATGTGCTGGACTACCACAATGGGCACCTTAAGATCCACGTCCAGCTTGGAGAACACCTCCCGCAGGGCGTCGGGCCCCCCGGTAGAGATGCCGATAGCGACAATCTCGGTTTTGGCGGGTTTGCGCAACTGGGCCGGCGGTTTGCCCGGCCCGGCGGAGGGCGCAGAACCTAAACCCAGAATGGAAGATATGGAAATCGAAGCCTTGCTTATCGCCTCCGCCGCCGTGGGGTTAACGGCTTTTGCCTCCCCGGGGGCCACGGACTTCTTGCCGTGGGTTCTGCGATACTGGCCGCCATAACCCAGGAGCAGTTCCACCAGGTGATCCCTTACGGTGTGTATATCATCCGAAATGGAACCGGAAGGCTTCTGGATAAAGTCGCTGGCTCCCAGGGACAAGGCTTCCATGGTGATTGCCGCGCCTTTGGCGGCGATGGAGGAAAGGATAATTACCGGGATCTCTATACCCCGTTTCTTCCGCTCCTTAAGGAACTCGATCCCGTTCATTTCCGGCATTTCCAAATCCAGGACAATAATGTCCGGATTCACCCGGGGGATCTTATCCAGGGCAAAGCGGCCGTTCATGGCCTTGTCGGCAATCATCAGTCCGGGAGTTCCCTCTACCATTTTGCCTATCAAATTGCGCATCAAGGCGGAATCATCAACAATCAAGACCGCGATTTCGTCAGCCACAGGTTACTCCTTATACAAATTTTCGGTAAAAAGTCGCCCACTCGGTCTTGACGAACTCAAATTGTGTCTTCATGCCAAAAAGGGATTCGGAATGGCCGATAAACAGGAAGGATTTACTAGCCATGGCGTCCCAAAAGCGGTTTATCACCGCGGTTTGGGCAACTTCATCAAAGTAGATAATCACGTTCCGGCAGAAAACAAGGTCCAAATTCCGCTGTCCCGAATCATTTTTCAAATTATGGTAGTCAAAGCGGATCTTGGACATCAGATCCGCGTGGATCTTATAACCCCCCTCCACCTTATCGAAGTATTTTTTGAGGTAAGAGTCGGGAATTCCGACGATCCTGTTGTCCTGATAGAAGCCTTCTTTGGCGGTCATAAGGCATTTCAGACTGATATCGCTGGCCAGAATCTCGAATTTCCAGGATGGGGGCAGAATTTCGCTCAAAAGCATGGCGATAGTATACGGTTCCTCCCCGGTGGAACATCCGGCGCTCCAGATTTTGATGGTATTATTGCCTGTCTTTTGTTTAATCTTTATCAGTTCGGGGATAACATACCGTTCCAAAGCGTCGAAATGGGCCTGGTTCCGAAAGAACCGGGTTAAATTAGTGGTAATAATATCCAGAAAATTTTTAAGCTCTTCTTTATCGGTGGAAATTTTAGCAAAATAGGTTTTAACGGAAGCAATCCCCACGTTCCGGAGCCGTTCTTTCAGCCTGCTTTCCAAAATAGAACGATTCGTCGGCGTAAAGGTAATACCGCTTTCTTTGTAGATAAAAGCCTTGTATTGCTCAAAATCGGTATCACCAAAAAATACTGAATCCGCCATACTTTGATAATAGGTTGCGTCCTGGGCTCTGTCAATGCATAGAAACCCGTTTCGGGCGTGGGTGGGGACAAGGGGGGCCGGTACATTGACGTACTACCTGTGGTTGAGGATAATACTTCCACATGAACAAGTTCATTTTTGTCTCGGGTGGGGTATGTTCCAGCTTGGGAAAAGGTGTAGCCGCGTCTTCCCTGGGGGCTTTGCTTGAGGCCCGGGGCCTCAACGTCCGCATGGTAAAATGCGACCCTTACATCAACGTGGATGCGGGGACCATGAGTCCCTACCAGCACGGTGAAGTGTACGTTACCGACGACGGGGCCGAGACAGACCTGGATTTGGGAAACTACGCCCGGTTTACCCGCAGCCCCCTTTCCCGGGCAAATTCGGTTACCACCGGCCAGGTTTACGATGCGGTTATCCGTAAAGAACGGGAGGGCCGTTTCCTGGGCCGTTGCGTCCAGGTGATTCCCCA
>JAITQR010000138.1 GCA_031288815.1 Treponema sp. | reverse complement strand
GTCCGCCCCCTCAGGGCATTCGCCGGAACTCCGGGAACAGACGTTTTAATTTTAGTATCCCTACACAAATACAATCTTGACTCAGGAGGAAGTTTTTATGAGGAAAGACAACGGATTTTCAAAGAAAATATTCTGCGCGCTGGCCGCGGCGGCCTGGGTTTTGGTTTTGCCCGGCTGCCCTATGGAAGCTACCAACGAGATCGAGCGGGTGGACGTGGTGATGAGCGATATCTTCGACATCGGCTCTAAAGCCACCAGCGGCAGCAACCACGGATGGCTTGATGACCCCGACGGGGATGGCATCTGGGAAAAAGTAACTTCGGACTTGAGTACCGAGGGCCACTACGACGGCGTCAGGATTTTTAACATCGACCGGGACCTGGATGTCAGGGGCGGTGTCTTTGACGCGGGGCCCTATGACGGCATTGTCTTTAAGTACCGCACTAACGTCTACAACACTGAATTCCGTTTCATGGATTTCTCCTTCTGGTTTGGGTGGGCCAACGAAGACTTATTCCCCGCCTGGGACTGGGAAGGGGGCTTTGGGAGTCCCACCGGTTATAAGGAAGTGGTGATCCCCTTCTATGAAATGGGGCGCTGGGGCATACAGCAAAGCACCGGCAGAGTAGATAACGATCTGACGAATTTCGACCCTAACCAATTATGTGATGTACATATTGACGGCAGGGCTATCGTGGCTGACGGCGGCACTACCACCTGGCTTGAAATCGTTGATTTCGCTTTTTTTTACTACAAATAAAAGGAGAAAGCTGTGAAGAAAATCGTTCTGGTTTTTATGGGGTGTTTACTGCCTTTGGTTCAGGTCTTTGCGGAATTCAAGGTGGGAGCGGCGCTGGACTTGGGAGTGATGTTTCAGCGGATTGATTATGCGGACAGAGGGGCGAATTGGGAACCCGTGGACGACCCCGTGTGGGTGGCCGGTTACGGCCGGAACGGAGGCAACAGGGCGAAACTGACCCTCAGTTTTTCCGGAGACATCGGCGGCAAAGCCGGCCTGGATTCGAGCCTGGCCTTCTACCCCTGGTGGAAGGACAACAGGCAGCAGGACATTCTTGTCGATATAGACAGCATCGAAATAGGCGGGTTTTCCGGCTGGCTCCGGCCCTTCGACTGGTTCAGAATCAGGGCCGGCTCCTTTAACATTGATACCCTCCGCGGCAAACTCGACGGTTTCAACTGGGGGGATTACCTGGGCGTAGGCGCGGGGGGAACCGACGGTTTCTTTACCCGTTTTGAGGGAAAAGACGCGGTGGCCCTGGAGTTTATCGATCCCCTGAAGGGCCTCTTTCCCGATATCCCGGCCCTCCACGGCCTGTGGCTGGGGGCAATGGTCTATGACATTATCGAAGCCAATCCCATAAACAACCAGGGCATACCCGGCGGCTATGCCGAAGCCAAATATATCCTCGAAAACATCCAGGCGGGAATCGGATACGAACTGCCGCGGGACATTGGTCATTTCCGTCTCCAGTATATAGGGGTCCACAATACCTCCAACATCAAACGTATTACCGACAACGATAACAACGACAGCAACAGCGGGCCCCGGGCCCAGGCCGCCTTTGCCTTTACCATGATCCCCGGTCTGACCGTCGAACTGGGCGGCACCCTCTCTTTCCTGGTGGAAGACCCGATAAACCTGGTTCCGGCCCTGAACGGCGACGGCGAAATCGTGTATTACGATCCCATCGTAACGGCGGGAAAATATATGGAACCTCACCGGGCCGCCTTGGGGGCCCGGTATGATTTTCCCTTCGGTCTTTCCCTCCGGGGCGGCGGGGAAATAAATTTCGGCGGCTACAGCCACGCCACGGGGAGCGGCAAGGTGGATACCGGTTCGGTAACGAAAATATGGTTTTCCCCTTCCTACCGGATCAACGGCGCCTTCCTGGCCGGGGCCGACCTGGGATTAAATATTCTGGGCGACGAGATGCGCTTTGACAGGCTTAACAAACGGGGCGGTTACCGTTACGGTTTTGGCGCTTTCCTGCGCTGGGATGTTATTACGAACTGTTTCCTTCAGGCCGGTATTGCCTGGGCCGGCGGCGAAGCCCTGGGGAACGACCGGGTTACGCCCCAAATACTGGATTCGGTTTTTACGATCCCGGTCGTTTTTTCCTTTAGCCTGTAGCAATACGAGGAGCTGCGCATGAAAGATAGAATTGCGGCGTTCCTGTGGGCGGCGGTTCTTCTGCTTGCCGCCTGTAAAATAGAGTCTTCGGTTCCCGCCCGGATAGGGATGGTTCATCCGGGGGCTCCCTATACCCAGGAAGACTTTGTGGCCATGAGCAGACTGATAACCCGGTGGACCAATGGCGTAACCCCTTCCGGGCCTCCCTCGGATCCTCCCACTGTTCAGGACGATCTGGGCCTGACCTGGGCCAATCACGACGCTAAAATTCCCCCCGATAAGATCGCGGCATACCGGGAAGCCAGGAGGGCAAACCGGAAGATGTACGGCGAATACCGGGCCTATCAGAACTATACCGCCCTCGTTGGCGACGGAGAGGGGGCCTCCTCTTACGGCATGGCGCGGGGATACGATCCCTTCATAGGCCGGGACGGGGAGGTGGCCGGCACCAAAACCGGGGTGGAAGCCGACATGCGGGCCGCCTACAAAAACGCCCTCCGCTGGATGCTTTCCGGCGACAAGCTGCACGCCCAAAAAACCTTTCAGATTCTGGACACCTACGCCCAAAATTTGCGGGGCTTCAAAGACGGCGGTATGGGGGACCGGATGCTCATGGTGGGGCTCCAGGGCTACCTGTACGCGGCGGCGGCGGAGATCATCCGGTACGGCCGCAACGTGATCAACGGCGAAGATTCCGGATATATCCCGGAACAGTTTGGGAACATCGACCGGTCCATCCGGGAGGTGTGGCTTGCGGAAATACAAAACTGTTATTTGAATGTTCCCGCCTGGCGGGCGGGAAATCAGGACGCCATGCTCCTGACGGCTTACCTGGCTATCGCCATCTATCTTGACGATCAGGTGTTGTTCCAAAAAGCCCTGGAAGCCTTTTGTTTCGGAGAGAACAACGGGAGCCTAAAGCGGAACATTCATCATGTCTCGGGCCAGAATCAGGAAACAACCCGGGACCAGTCCCACGCTCTGCTGGCGGAAGGGAAACTCGCCCTGGGCTGCGAGATAGCCTACAAACAGGGCTACGACGCCTACGAATTATATGATCACGCCCTCCTTAAGGCGAGCGAATTCGGCGCCCGGTACAACCTGGGAGACAACAACTTCCAGAGTTACATTTCCGGCCCCTCCGACCCTTACGGTCCCTACTATTATTTTGAGAGAACCTGGGAGCTGGCCCTCTGGGGCGGTACGGTGATAGGTTCCGGGGACAGGGGCGGGGGCAGTGTTTTCCCCTATGAACTGGCCTACAACCATTACGTCCGGCGCGAAGGACTGGAGATGCCCTGGACGGAGGCTATTCTGCCCTCGGGAGGGGAAGGATGGAACGCCTCCGACGCCGCGCCGGGCTACAGTTCTTTCCTGGCCGGCGCGTCCGAACTGGTTCGGGAACTGGGTTTGTAAAAAAGGAGGCACCATGAAACACGGTTTTTTTGTATCCGCCGCGGTAATAGCCGGAGCGTTTCTTCTCATATTCTTTCCCGCCTGTCCCCTGTCCGAAGGTGAAGAGGAATGTATCATTACCCTTGACAGCGGAACAAGCGCGGTTCCCAACTCGACCATTGCCGTAACTACCGGTTATGTTCTTGAGGCCTTGCCGGTTCCCTCCGGGGGAAGTTCCGCGCTGTTCAGGGGCTGGTTTGACAAAGAGACGGCGGGTGAACCAATCGAAGCGCCCTACACGGTAAGAGGTTCCGCAACCCTTTACGCGTACTGGTATGACGCCAACGGGGAGCCCTACGATCTTGTCTTTGACGCCGGGGAGGGAAATACGGTGGATGAGAACGGCGAGCGGACCCTGACAAGAAAGATGAGGACGGGGACTTCGACGTTAAAAGACATTCCCTTCCCGTCGTCGTCCTCAGGGAACGCCTTCACCGGCTGGGTCTACAATACCACGAACACCGAATTTACCCGCCTGACCCCGGCCGCTAATATTGTCGTGGCGGATGGCCGGCGACCCCTAAACGCCCGGTGGGCCACCGGGCCAACATCATTTACCATTACCTTTGACGCCGTTGGCGGCGCCTTTGACGGAGAACGGGAGAAGGCCGTAACCATAACCGCCCCCGGTCAGGTAACGGTAGGGGAGAATTGGCCCGCCGACCCCGCGAGGGACGGGTTCGCCTTTCTCCGCTATGACGACGCCCTGGACAGCACGGCCATCGAATTTACCCGGGACACCAAAATATGGAAAACCCTGAGAACCTACGCCGTGTGGAAACTGGTAAACCCCGATTTGGCCCTGATACTCCACCACGACTTCGCGGACGTAAGCGGTACGGTTATCACGTCGAAGGCGGTTCCTTCCGGCGGGACCTACACCGCCGAGATGAAAGGGAGCGATGGCGCCGCCGGCAGTAAAGAGATAGGGGGTAAGATCTTCTATTACTACAAGACCGGCCCCAAGCTGGCGATGAGCAACGCCAACGTCAGTTACCTGGATTTGGGCGCCGATGCGGGAACCGTTCTTAAAAGCGCCGCCAACGGTTATACCGTAGCCGCCTATATCCGTACCGATGGCGACCGGGGCGGCAACGGCTCTTTCGCCTGGACCTTTTCCACCACTAATTCCATGGGAAGCAGCGGTGCCGTGTACTTTATCGCCAATACGGGCCGGAACGATCATAACATTACCCTGAGTGGCGCCGGCGGAGAACAGCGGGTACGGAACACCGGCGTGATCACCAACGGAACATGGCTCCATGTCGCCTACACCCAGAATGGAAAAGCGGGACCGGACAACGGCCGGCTCTATGTCAACGGCGAGGAAGTGGTAAAAGGAACGATTACCATCCTGCCCTCCGACATAAGCGGA
>JAITQR010000066.1 GCA_031288815.1 Treponema sp. | reverse complement strand
GGAATACCCAAGGAGCCTGTCACGCTTAGGGACTCTTTTGCGTAAATATGCAAAAATCCCCATCATCGGGCTCCCGCGAACCCTTCGCTCCGAATCAACAACCTCGCCCTGAAGGGCGGGGTATTAACCCTTCGCTCCGAATAAAATGGCAACCCCCGGCGCTACTGGGGCAGAATAATCGCGTTAACCTTCAGCCCTTTTTCCTCCACCGCCTGGGACACCATTTCTTTCGATATCTTGCCCCGCTGGCGCGGGTGGGGCGGCGCGTCGCCTATCAGGACTATCAGGCGGCTTTCCGCGGCCCAGGGGAATTTGACGGCCCCCTCGTGGAGAGCCTCGTAGACCGCCTCGGGGATGTCCCTACCGCCTCCGACACGGATGTTGTTCAGATTCCGCTGGAACACCGAAAAGTCCGAGGTAAAGGGAATAGTCCGGGTAAGATACTCGTCGTAGTAGTCCTTGTAGAGTACCATGCCGATCCGGAAGGACGAAAATTCCCGGATAATTCCCTCCAGCATGGGGATAAGGGCCTTGCGAACCGAGTCGATGTCGTCTTTCATGCTGCTGGTAGTATCCAGGCAGAGTACCAGATCCACCTTTCCGCCCTTTTCCGCTTCCAGCACCCCTTTTATCTTTTCCACCAGATCCGCCGGCCCGGTTGAATAGACGAATTCCCCCTTGCCGCCTTTGGCTATCTCTTTGAAGGCGTCTTCCGTGTCCTTCATGTAGTTCCCCTCGGGTGGGCCTGCCAGGGGCTTCTGGGTTACCCGGAGGATATAGGGGTTATCCCGGTAGCTCCCCCGGTAATCGCCGTAGGCCAGGGAAAAGGCGCGGAGGTTGAAATAGGTTCCGTCTATCACATAGACCTCGCCATGACGGGTATTCTCGTAGCCGTAAAAAATAATATAGGGAATGTAGAGATGAAAAGCCGGGCCCAGTTCGGGATGGTTTTCCGGGCTGGAGTCGATAATGGACCATATCTTCCGTTCCCGGGGGATGGGCTCCCCGTCGATAATCCTCGTCTCGTCGCCGTTTATCCCGTTCCACTCGGCGGCACGGTAGGCGTAGCTGTCTTCCCGGAACGTGGGGTCCCGGGTGGATTCGGCCAGAAGTACCGAGGCAATATCGGATTTTTTTCGGATAAAGAGGTGAAAACCGCCGTCTACCCGCTGTTCTATCCGTATATCCCCGGTACTTATCGACAGATCCTGGGCAAAAAGTCCGTCCATGCCGAGACAGATCAGTACCAGGGCAAAGAGCAAACATTTCCTGATCATGTTTCATTATCGGACGGCCCCCCGCTTTCAAAAAGGCTGTGTTTTGAGTATATTTAGGGAAGCTTGGTTATTTTCTAAAGCAATTTGCCCATAATGGGCCTATGTATGGGCGGGTAAGGCGTTTTCAAAGCCGGTCCGGGTTTTGAAAGCGGCCCGGATCTGCCGGCGATTCCGGGGAATTTCCGGCATCCGCCGCGGTTTCTCCGGATCGCCTGCCCGTAAGGGTATCAAGGGTTACGGGTTTTTTTAGGAAGCCGCAAGGCCGGTGTTTTGCGGGAACCTTATTTAGGAGCACTATACAAAAAAAATGAGATCCCAAAAAGAAATCGCCCTGGACAGTAAAATTACCGGGCGATTAAGCGCCCTGCTCTCTTCCGGAACAAGCGCCGGCCAAAGTCCGGCGGCCGGGCAGACTTCAGCCGCCGGGCAAGGCGCGGCTTTGGCAATAGCGAAACTGCTGCTCCATGATGATGAGATTCAGGCTTTGCAGGAATACGCCAACACCGTTTCCATCAAACGCTTAAACTACAACGATCACTGCCCGGTACACATGCGTACCGTGGCCCTGAACTCCCTGATCATGATGGGCCTGCTCCGGGACGCGGGGATAAAGACCAGTCTTGAAAAAGAGGAGTGCGGCTCCTTTGAGGACAGTGTTATTGCCGTTCTCCTGGCGGCTATACTCCACGACATCGGCATGTCTGTCGGCCGGCAGGATCACGAACTCCACAGTTCCTACCTGGCCTACCCCATCCTTGACCGGCTGCTGGGCAAGGTTTTCCCCAAGGCTGTCGAGAAACGGGTTATCATCCGCTCCCTGGCCCTGGAGGGTATCAGCGGCCACATGGGGAACCGGATCATCCATTCCCTGGAAGCGGGGGTGATACTGGTGGCGGACGGCTGCGACATGCAGAAGGGCCGGGCGCGGATTCCCATGGCCCTCGCGGAACATCCCAAGGTGGGGGACATCCACAAGTACTCCGCCAACTCGATAGAAGAGGTGCGGATCGGAAAAGGGACGGAAAAACCTATCCGCATTGACGTTTCCATGTCCAGCGAGGTGGGGCTTTTCCAGATAGAGGAAGTACTGCTCCAGAAAATCGCCGCCAGCACCGCGAGGGTTTATATCGAACTTTACGCCCAGGTTAACGAGGGCGGACCAAAGAGGTACCTATGAGCGCTAATACTACGTGGCCTGAGACCAGGGGCCTTATCTTCGACATGGACGGGGTTTTGACCGATTCCGAATGGTTTATCGCCGAGGCGGCCCGGCTCATGTTCCGGGAAACCTACCGGGTGGAGGTACAGCACGAGGACTTTGCCGAATTTATCGGCATGGGGGAAAACCGGTATCTGGGCGGCGTGGCGGCAAAGTACGGCATCGGGGATTTCGAGATTGAACGGGACAAGGCCCGCACCTACGCCATCTACGGGGAACTGGTAAAGGGCGGCTCCCCCAAAGGCGCGCTTAAGGCCATGCCCGGGGCGGTGGAATTTGTAAGGGCCGCCGCGGATCTGGGTCTCAAGATCGCCGTGGCCACCAGCACGGATTACATCAAGATGATGGCGAACCTGGAAGCCGTGGGCCTTGCGGAAGGCTTTCACGCCACGGTAAACGGCCTGGAGGTGGAGCGGCGCAAACCCTTCCCGGATCTGTTCCTTGAGGCGGCCAAACGTATCGGCGTCCCACCCGAATCCTGCTGGGTGGTGGAAGACTCGGTAAGCGGGGTAGAAGCCGCCAAGGCGGCGGGTATGCGCTGCCTGGGACTCCTGACCACCACTACCGAAGAGGCGATCCGGGGCAGGGGAGCGGACCTGGTGGCAAAGGATCTTTCGGCGATTAAGCCGGAAGCGCTTTGCTAGGAGCCCTGATTGAACTAAGCAGTCTGGTAAGAGAAAAACCAGAAATGAAGAATATTAACCACGAAGGCGCACAAAGGTACACGAAGGGCCTGGTTTTTAATCATATCCTTCCTTTGTGCGCCTTTTCGCCTGGCCTTCGGCCTTGGTGGTAAAATTTCAAAGTATGTCTTTTAGGCTAATCAAGGTACTAGTCCAGAACAATAACCTTGGTCGCCCGGAAACGGGGGGCCGCCATGCACTTGGACTGCTCCTCGTCCTCTTCCCGGTAATAACGAACCTGCATACCGGGCTTTAGATCGTTGAAGTCCGCGTTTTCCACCGTACTGTAGTGAAAAAACACGTTGTTCACCGCCCGGTCTTCAATAAAGCCGTAACCTTCTTTGACGTTCAGGATTGTGGAGACAAGAGACTCGTTTTCAAAACTCGCCGGCTGGAACTCGGCTTCCGAGATGGGTTTGAGGTTGGCATCATCGCCCACAGGGAAGCTGCTTTCCCGCTCCACAACGAACAGGTTGTTGGTAAATTCGTCCTGATAGTCCCCGTCGATAATCTTTCCCATGAGGACCGGATGGTACACTTCCTCCAAAAGCTGGCGGGAAGTACGGGTGCTTTCGATTCTCCCGTTTTCGTTGTAATAGTCGAATTCCCAGCTGATCAGCATTACATGGGCCCCCAGGGTGTTGAGTTTCCGCACCAGGGGTACATAGTCCCCGTCGCAGACCACCAGGGCGATAATGTCAAACTTTTTGTATATGCTCATTTCGTAGGCTTCCAGGGCAAGCCACACATCTATGCCTTTTTCCTGCAGCATATTGTCCGGGCCCACCCTCAGGGGCAGGTAATGGGTAACAATATTCTCCCGCATCAGAATATCCTCGAATATCCGTTCGCTTTGTATTTTTTTCTCCATCTCCCCCTTGGCGGAAGATCTTCCCCGGAAGTAATGGGCGTCCACAATTTGGCACTGTTTAAAATCCGTCCCGGATATCTTCGCCGCCTCGCCCCTGATAAAATTGTGGAGCCCGGAAATGCTTATCCGCGACCTCTTGGGATGCTCATATTTGTAGTAGTTGCTCACTTTATAAAAGTAATAACCATCGTAAAAAATTCCAATTCGCACCAGATCGGTAAGTTTGTTATTCATAATAAATCAGTATACCATATCCGGAACAGAAAAAAAAGCGGGCGGCGGGAAACCGGGACAACAAACGCGGAAACCCTTCCCGGCGGCATCAAAACGCCGGGTTTCGATGCCGCCCCGGCTATTAGGGGTTTCGGGGACAAGGATCTTGAAACCGGCTCATTTTACCGCGTCAAAGCCGCCCTTCAGATCGTCGATGATGTCGTCTATGTGTTCGGTACCGACCGAAAGCCGGATCGTGTTGGGCTTTATCCCCGACTCCAGGAGTTCGTCCCCGCTCATCTGGGAATGGGTAGTGGAAGCGGGGTGTATCACCAGGGACTTCACGTCCGCCACATTTGCCAAGAGGGAGAAAAGCTCCAGTTTTTCGGTAAACTTCTTGGCGTCATCCGCGCCGCCCTTAAGTTCGAAGGTAAAGATGGAGGCGCCGCCTTTGGGGAAGTATTTTTCGTAGAGTTTGTGATCCCGGTGCTCCGGAAGAGCCGGATGATTCACCTTCTCGACCCGGGGATGGGACTTGAGGAAATCAACAACTTTGACGGTGTTTTCCACGTGGCGCTCCACCCGGAGGGACAGGGTCTCAAGACCCTGGAGGAAGAGGAAGGCGTTGAAGGGGGAGAGGGCCGAACCGGTGTCCCTGAGGAGGGTAGTCCGGGCCTTGATGATATAGGCCAGGTTCTTTACCGCGTCGGTAAAGACGATTCCGAGGTAGCTGGAATTGGGCCGGGAAAGGCCGGGGAACTTGTCGTTCGCCGCCCAGTCGAATTTGCCGCCGTCCACGATGACCCCGCCGATGGAGGTTCCGTGGCCGCCGATAAATTTGGTG
>JAITQR010000047.1 GCA_031288815.1 Treponema sp. | reverse complement strand
AAACGGACTTCCCGGGACAAAGAAAAAATGGAAGCCCTGTTGGACAAGGCGTTACGTCTTGTCTACAGACATCCCATTGAGGAACAATACGAAATAAAGGCTTCAATCAGGGGTTTCCTGCGCTTTTACTGTTTCCTGATTCAGGCGACCGGTTTTGAGGATATCGACCTCCACAAAAAATACAATTTTTTGTCATACCTTATCAAAGAACTGGAGATAACATCCGGCGGGAACGATTTTGACATTGCCGATAAAATAACGGTAACATTTCAGAAACCACAAAAAACCAGCGAAGTTACCAAGCCAAAATGGGTTGCCGAGCCAGAAATAGAATACCCTGTCCCCGGCGAAGTCATCATCGGACCGGACGAGCGAAAGCGGCTCTCAAAAATTATCGAGGAAATAAACGCCGCCTACGACAAACACTTTAATACTGATGTTGTTACCAAGGCCGCCTTGCAGGTTCGGGATATTTTACTGAAGGACGAACGGCTCAAGGCAAGCGCCAGAACAAACACACTCAAAGACTTTCATTTTACCTATGATGACAGCGTTGATAACGCTCTGGTAGACGGTTATGATCAGAATGAAGATTTTTATTCTCTGCTCCTGCATAATGACGAGCTTAAAAAGAAGGTGACGCATATTTTCATTGAGGATGTGTACAAAACCCTTAAAGGAATATGCGTACAATGAACATCAGGGAATCGACAATCCGGTCTTGCGTCCAGATGGGGATTTAGCCGGCTTAAAGCCTTTTGGCACAAAAGTCCGGGTAATCCACGGATCTTTCTTATATAGAGCAATGTCGGAAACTGAAGTTTCCGAACAGCAGGCGCTGGAAACGGCAAAATACGGATCATTTTGTAAGATTTGTTCGACAACCAACCAAGTTGCCGAACAAGTCCCGTCCCATTTGCGTAACTTGTTGACAGCGCAAATTAAGCCGAAAAGGAACCGCGAAGAATTAACAATTTTTAATTTTTTTGGCCGATATTCCGCCTGTTTAAAAAATAGCCGCGGGCGCAAAACGAATCGCCAGGCCCGCCCTTCCTCGCGGAACAGAAACCCTTATTCAACGGCGCGGCATATACCGTCCTGACGCGCGGAATTCTTTATCCGCCGTGTTTCTTGCCGGCATGAAATTTATCCCTGGGACCGCGCCGAAATTCGGTTTCGCCACGCCTCCCTTTCCCCGGCGGGCTCTTTACAACACTTGTTTATGGGCCTAAATAGGTGTAGACTAAAACCATTGGGCATATATGATAAAAATACTTAAAAAATATATAGGTAAATATATATTTTCCGACGAACTTTCCCTGAACGCCAGAATGATAAACATAATATGCCTTGTGGGCATGACGGCTTCCATAACGACGACAATCGCCCGTATCGCCATGGGTCTTGGCGGTACCCTTATCCTCATCATGATCGGTATTATTTTTTTAATCGGCGCTTTAATGTTTATCTGCAACCGTTTCCGCCGCTACGATCTTGGAACCTGGATAACCCTGCTGGTGCTTTGCGATATCTTGTTTCCCGCCGCCTTCTTCTCCCTCAGCGGGGTGGAAGGCGGTATGACGGCTTTTTTTGTGCTGTCCATCGTTGTCATCTCCCTCCTTCTGCGGGGAAAACCAAGGGTACTGTTTCTCATCACCCATATCATCCTGATTGTTGCCTGTTATTATACCGGTTTCAGATACCCCCAGCTTGTCAACAAGCTGGACCCGGTCCATCAGGTTATAGACAATATTCTCTCGGTCATCGTCTCCGGATTTTTTATCGGCGTAGTTATTCTGTTTCAAAGCAGGATATACCTGCTGGAAAAAAGAAAAGCGGACGAGGCGGGAACTCAGCTTGCCCGGCGGGACAAACTGCTCCACGTAGTCAACAACGCCGCCGCGCTGCTCCTTTCGTCGGAAGCGGATCAGTTTGATTATGTTATGGAACAGAGCATGGGAATGATGGCACGGGATCTTGGCGTTGAACACATAAACATCTGGCGGAATTTTTGGAAAGACGATCTGCTGTGTTATACCCGGATCTGTTCCTGGGTGGCGGGCAAAGGGCTCAGCTATAAAAACCCCGCGGACATACTGGAATTTTCTTACCGTGAAAGCCTTCCCCGGTGGGAAGACATTCTCTCCAGTGGGGAATGTATCAACGGTCCTGTCAGCTCCATGGACAGCAAGGAGCGGCTGCGCTTGATGGATTATAAAATCTGTTCCCTTTTAACCATTCCCATTTTCCTGCAGAACGCTTTTTGGGGTTTTATCAGCTTTGACGATTCCCTGGAAGAACGGTTTTTTTCCGATGATGAGGTAAGCATACTCCGTTCAGGCAGCCTCCTTCTGGCTAACGCCCTGGTGCGGAACGATGAAATACAGAGCCTGGTTCAGGCCCGGGAAGACGCCCTTGCGGGAACCAGGGCAAAAAGCGAGTTCCTCGCCAATATGAGCCACGAGATCCGCACTCCCATGAACGCCATAATCGGCATGACCGCCATCGCGAAATCCACCAGCGATATTAAACGGAAGGATACCTGCCTCGCGAAAATCGAGAACGCTTCCACTCACCTCCTGGGGGTTATTAACGATGTTCTTGATATGTCAAAAATCGAGGCCAACAAACTGGAGCTTTCGTACATCAGCTTCGACTTTGAAAAGATGCTTCAGCGGGTGGCCAACGTCATCAATTTCAGGGTTGATGAAAAGAAACAGAATTTTTCCGTCCACATAGACCGGAGCATACCCCGCTTTCTTATCGGCGACGATCAGCGGCTGGCCCAGGTAATCACCAATCTTCTGAGCAATTCGGTAAAGTTCACCCCGGAACAGGGTTCGATAAAACTTAACACCCGCCTCCTGCGGGAAGTTGACGGGGTATGCACTATACAGATAGAGGTAATCGATACGGGCATAGGGATCAGCCCGGAACAGCAGGCCCGCGTGTTTACCTCGTTTGAACAGGCCGACAGTAACACTTCCCGGAAATTCGGGGGAACCGGTCTGGGGCTTGCCATTTCCAAACGTATTGTCGAAATGATGGGCGGCAAAATTTGGCTGAAATCGGAAATGAATAAGGGATCTACCTTTGCCTTTACCATACAGGCCAAACAGGATACGGAAATTCAGGACGGCCTTTTGGGAAACAGGCTGGCCTGGGACAATATGCGTATCCTCGCGGTGGATGACGATCCGTATATCCGGGAGTATTTTTCCGAAATGGCGCAGCAGTTCAATTTTTCCTGCGATACCGTTTCAAACGGCGAGGAGGCGATTGCCAAAATAGAAAAAGAGGGCCCCTACGATATCTATTTTATAGACTGGAAGATGCCGGGGATAAACGGCATAGAAACGACCCGCAAGATCCGGGAACTGTCAGGCGATCGGAACGGCCAAACACAAAAATCGGTAGTAATCATGATATCCGCGACGGAGTGGAACATCATTGAGCAGGAGGCCAGAGAGGCGGGGGTGGACAAATTCCTTTCCAAGCCGCTGTTCCCTTCGTATATCACCGATGTTATTAATAAATGCCTGGGATTAAGCAATATTGTCTCGAAGGAAGATAGCTCCCGAAAAAAAGAGGACAATTTTGAGGGACACGCCATACTGCTGGCCGAGGATGTTGATATCAACCGGGAAATTGTCCAGACCCTTCTGGAACCGACCCTGCTTTCAATAGATTGCGCCGAAAACGGCAGAGAAGCGGTACGGCTCTTTGAGGAAAAGCCGGACAAGTATGAAATGATATTTATGGATGTCCAGATGCCGGAAATGGACGGTTACGAGGCAACCCGCAGGATCAGGGAATTTGAGTACCGGAGAAACACCCGAAAGGCAATTCCCATTATCGCCATGACCGCTAATGTTTTCCGGGAGGATATTGAGAAATGCCTTGACGCCGGGATGAATGGCCATGTGGGAAAGCCGCTGGATATTGAGGATGTACTGGACAAGCTTCGCCGCTACTTACGCTGATCCGCCGCGCATATCCGCCTGAGAGACCCTACCCTTTTAAACCCGAAGATGCCAGACCCTGGACAAAGTAACTTTGAAGGGAAAGGAACATAACCAGCACGGGTATAAGGGCCACCACGCTGGCCGCCATGATAAGGCCGTATTCGCTTGAGTACTGGGAGATAAAGGAACGCAGGCCGATCTGGATGGTTTTTAATTCCGTCCGGGTAAGGTAGATCAGGGGGCCCAGAAAGTCGTTCCAGGTGTTAACAAAGGTAATAATCGTCAGGCTGGAAAGGGCCGGCTTGGAAAGGGGCAGCATGATCCGCAGCCATATCCCGTATTCGGTAAGTCCGTCTATCCGGGCGGCCTCCCGCAGCTCGTCGGGAACGCCTTCGTAAAACTGTTTCATCATAAAAACCCCGAAGGCGGAAAAGGCCTGGAGGAAGATAATCGACAGGTGGGTGTTGTTGAGCCCCATGGTCCGCATCAGGATAAACTGGGGTACCATGTAGGCCTGCCAGGGTACGGCGATAGTGGCGATATAACCCAGAAACAGGGGGCGCCGTCCGGGGAAGCGGAGCTTGGCGAAGGCGTAAGCGGCAAAGCTGGAGCTTAAAAGTTGAAGCAGGGTAACGATAACCGAAAGCTTTGCCGTATTCAGTACGAAACGCAGGAGCGGTATCCTGGTCCAGATATCGGAATAATTCCGCCACCGGGGATTTTCCGGAATCCAGCGTATGGGAAAGGTGAACACATCCTTGTTAAGCTTGAGGGAGGAGGAGAGCATCCAGGCGAAGGGAACCAGCATAGTAAAAGCGGTAACGATTAGAACAATATAGCTTGCCCGGATAAAGGTCGCTCTTCTTTCTATCATCATTTTCGCAAACTCCCGTACGGGCTCTAGCCCAGCTTCTTTTCCAGTCTGAACTGTATCAGGGTAATTCCCACGACCATGACAAAAAGGATCATGGACATGGCGCTGGCGTAACCGAATTCCAGGGAACGGAAGGCGGTATTGTAGATCTGGTACACCAAAACCCGGGTGGTGTTGGTAAGCTGGTTATCCGCTCCGGCAAAGATATTGATAAAAACATCGTAGACTTTAAAGGAGCTGATGATCAGCATCATGACAATAAAAAACGTGGTGGCCGAAAGCTGGGGAATGGTAACGTGGCGGAAACGCTGGAATCCGCTGGCCCCGTCAAGACTGGCCGCCTCGTAGAGCTCCGGATTCACCCCCTGGAGTCCGGCCAGGTAGATCACCATATAGTAGCCCATATTTTTCCAGACGCTGAAAAATATGACCGTGGGAATGGCCCAGTACCTATCCGCCGCCCAACGGGGAAATTTTTCAACGGGAACGCCAAACAGGGCGGAGAGGAGATTGTTTACCGGGCCCAGGGTGGGGCTGAAAATGAAGTTCCACACCGCCGCCACCGCCACCAGGGAAGCCACATAGGGAAAGAAAGCGACGGTACGGAAAAAATTTCTTCCCCTTAGTTTCTGGTTTAGCAGAATGGCAAGGAACAGGGCGCAGCCCAGGGTAAGGGGAACCACCCCCAAGGTGTAGAGAACGGTGTTCCCCAGGGCCCGCCAGAAGATGGGATCCGTAAAAAGCCGGATAAAATTGTCCAAGGCGGCAAACCGGACGGGATTCGCCCCGTCCCAGCTCAGGAAGGAGAGGAACAGGGCAAATACCAGGGGAACCAGGGTAAAAACCGCGAAGCCGATACAATTCGGCGCGATAAAGGTGTAGGCGATTATGGTTTCCTGGGTCTGTTTTTTCAAAGCGGTATCCCGTTTTACTTGCCCAGTATCTTGGCTATCCGGCTATTCATATCCTGAATCCCCTGCTGTACCGTTATATTCCCGCTCATGATAGCGTCGTGGTTCTCGTTCAGCACCAGCTCAATGTCGGCGCTTTTGTCGTGAAGGGGCATCTCAAGGTAGGTTTTATACACGTTCAGGGCTTCCTTGCTTCCCGCGTCCTGGGGGAAACCGGGAATGCCGGAGATAGCGTTGATAACCTCGGCGTTCATGATCGCCGGAATAGTACCGGTCTTTGCCAGAATGGCCGCCCCCTCGGGGCCGCTGACGAACTTTATGAATTCAAGAGCCGCCTGTTTGTTTTTCGAATTCCGGTTTACCCCAATGGAGGTGATGGTTCCCAGGGTGGTTCCCGCGGGAACGCCGGCGGGATGGGGGTACTTCACGATACCCCAGTTCTTCGACTGGGATTCCCCGCTCTTTACCTTGTCTATCTGGGTAGCGATGAACCAGGTTCCCATGTTCAGCATGGCGATCTGGTTGTTGAAGAAAGCCCCGGAATAGTGGGTCCCCGAAGTCTTGATGGTGGAAAAGTCCATAACCACCCCGTCTTTCTGTTCCGTCAGTACCCGATCGTAATGGGGGGCAAGGAAGTCGTAGGTTCCGTCAACAATGGTGTTCTTACCGTCCAGCACGGCGAAAAGGGATACCGCGCTGCGCCAGGTATGGTAATGGGCCCCGTAGGTTTTGTTTGCCCCGCTCCCCCGGACAACCCGCCGGGCCAAGGCATCGTACTGTTCCAGGGTCAGATCGTTGGAGGGATAGGGAACCCCCGCGGCGTCGAAAAGATCCTTGTTGTAGAAGACAATCCAAAAATCGCTGCGGAAGGGAAGAGCGTAAACCTCCCCGCTTACCGCAATCTGTTCGGTGGTACCGCCGTAAAGGCTGGTATCTATGCCCGAGGACTTAATAAAGCTGTTAAGCCCTTCAAGCCGGTTCTGCTTAACCAGGTTCGCGTAACCGGGGATGTCTTTGACGGTAAGAATATCCAGATCCGCGCCGCCTGAAAGCTGGGTTCCCAGTACGGTCATAAAGTCGGCGCTGCCCAGGTCGATGGTTTCGATTTTGACATCCGGATGCGCCGCTTCCCACGCGGCGATCAGGGGTTTGTAGTACACGGTAAGATCGTAGTCCCAGAGCGCCCACTTCAGGGCGCCGCCGCCGGACGCCGCCGGGGCCGCCGCCTTTCCCCCGGCAAAAACCGGGAACGCGAACAGCGTTAATACCGCAAGCAGCGTTACAATCAACACATTCTTTTTCATTTTTTCCTCCATAACGGTTTGTTAACGGTTCATCATTAAAACCGCAAGGTATTGTAAACCCGGCTTCTCCGAAAAAGACATGAAAAATCCTATCCGGTTTATTCACTTTGTTATTTTTCCCGCCGGCGGAACCTGCAAAATTTTATCCCAAAACGGTAATATTTTACAATTTTGTTTGCCCTTGTTTTTTTCCCTTGCCATCTAAAAATTCCCGTGTTTAAATGGGACAGTGAAAGACAAACTGCGGACGGCGAAAAGCCGGGCAATGATACTGATGATCCTCTTTGCCCTGATCATGACGATACTGGTTTTCGCGTTGAGTTCCAAGGTGATATACGATTTCCAGCGCCGCGTAACGGCCCAGTCGGTGGAGTTTAACCTTCAGCTTGTGGCGGGGATCATCGCCCAGGACATGCGGGATCTGGAGAATTTTGGGCGGTGGTGCGGGGTGAACGAAACCATCGGCGCCTGGTTTGTGTCCTCCCGGGGGGAGGGGGCTCTGGAAGCCTGGCGGCGCCTCTCGGAAGAATTCCACAACAACCGGGCCTCTCCCTTCGTAAACCGCCTGCTGATCTTTGACAACACCTACAAACGGGTACTTCAGGTGGGGAACCTGATCAACGCAGCCGCGCCGGTTACCAATTGGAATGTGGACGCCGTTTTTACCGGGGGAATTTCCGGGCGGCCGGGCTGGCAGGGACTCGTGGGCGATCCCTTCCACTTTACCCGGAAGGTTCCGGTGATCCCCCTGGTTAATCACCTCTACCACCCGGGGAGAGGAACGGTCATCGGAACCGTGGTTCTTATGGCCCCGGTCAGCCTGGTTACCGGAAAACTTGCCGCCTATAAGGTCCCTCCCGACACGGAGCTTTACCTGAGCATACAGGACAGGTACTACCGGCTTGAAGACGGGGACTTTATCCCGCAGGAAACTTCCTGGACCGAGTTAAGCCGTGGCGAAGAATATACCATGAGCCCCCAAACCGTGGTAATCAACATCCGTGACCGGGACGGACGGCGGCGTACCCTGGTAAGCCTGCCAATCCGGAAGGGGATTAACCTGATCCAGACCCTGCACCGGCTTCGTTTTTTCCCCGCCGAAGGGGCCTGGCCGGCTTTGGCGGCGGGAATGGCGGTACTCCTCCTGCTTCTGGCCCTGCTTTGGTCGGGGATCAACCGGCAGACCGGCGAGATTGCCGCCCTAATGGAAAAACGGCTCGCCGACGAGAAGAAAGCCCGGGATCTGGAGTACCGGATGCTGCAAAACCAGATAAACCCTCACTTTTTGTACAATACCCTTAACTCGATTAAATGGATGGCCTCCATTCAGAACGCCTCGGGAATAGCGGAAATGGCCACCGTCCTTTCCCGGCTTTTACGGACCGTCACCAAGGATACCCGGAAAACCGCGTCTCTGCGGGAGGAACTTGCCCTGCTGGACGACTACCTGGTGATCCAGAAGTACCGCTACGGGGATTCGGTAACGGTGAAAAAAGAGATAGCCGAAGATTCCCTGCTGGATACCCCCATCCCCCGTTTTACCCTCCAGCCCCTGGCGGAAAACGCCATATTCCACGGCCTTGAACCCAAAGGCGGGGGTACCATCACGGTACGGGTAAGGCCGGCTCCCGACGATGCCCTGACCCTGGTTTCCATCGAGGACGACGGGGTGGGCATGAGTGACGAGACAATCGCGAAAATCCGGGCCGGCCTGGGTGCCGGACCCGGTAGCCCGGAACGGGAGCCGGACGGAGGGGTGTTCCGGGAACTGGGACTGCGGAACGTGGAGGAACGGCTCCGCCACGCCTTCGGCAAGGACGGCAAAGCCGGCGGGCTCTCCATCGCCAGCCGGGAAGGGAAGTACACGGTTATCACCATTACCCTGAAACGGGAGGCCGACCCGGAAACCCCGGACCGGAGGGAGACATGGTAAAGCTGCTGATAGCCGATGATGAACCCCTGGTCTGTGTGGGGCTTAGGTCTATGATCCGCTGGGAAGATTTCGATATCGAAATAGCCGGAACCGCCCGGAACGGACAGCAGGCCCTGGAGATGATAGAAACACTGAGGCCCGAGATCGTTATCACCGATATCAAGATGCCCCTCAAGTCGGGACTGGAACTGGCCGAGGAATGTGGAAAGAAATACGGGCACATTCCCCTCTTTATCATTCTTACCAGTTTTGAGGAATTCGATTTTGTCCGCCGGGCCCTTTCCATTCAGGCGGTGGATTACCTGGTCAAGCTGGAACTGAGCCCCGAGTCACTGGCCGCCTCGGTTTCCAAAGCCCTTTCCCTGCTGGAGGAAATCCGCCGGGCGGATCTGGCCCGGAAGGACGGCGGATCAACCGGGGAGGCCGAGAGGTTCGACGGAATGGAAGAGGACAAAGAAGCGTACAGCCTTGCGCGTATGCGGGACGATTTTTTTCTCAAACTCTATCAGAACTGGTTTGAAAGTCCCGAAGCCTACCGCCAAAGCCGGGATCGGCTGGGCCTGGAACTTTCCTCCCCCGCCATGACCGTGCTGGCGGGGGAAATCGACGGGCCCGGAGAGGAGGCTTCCTCGCTCTATCTCAGTGCCGTACACATGCTACGGGAAATGCTGGAAAAGGTTCATCCCTGTTACGTCACCCCTCTGGATCTGCGGCGTTTCACCGTCCTTCTCCGGCTTGAAGACACCGACCCTTCTTTCCTCCGGAAACGGTTCGGCGAGGGGCTCCTCAAAACGATAGGGATACTCCACGATTACTTCAACGTACATATCCGCATGGCGGCCGGTAAGCCGGTAGAAGATCCCCTGCGCCTGGAGGAAAGCTACCGTTCCGCCTGGGAAGAACTGCGGGAAAGCAGCGGGGAAAATCCCCTGCGGTTTTTTGAGCGATCCCTGCAGCGGCAAAACTACCAGCAGCAGCTTATCGCCCGGGTGGAGGGCTACATCGAAAAGAACCTGGACAAGCGGCTTTCCCTCCCCGACGTGGCGGCGGAATTCAACCTAAGCCCCAACTATTTAAGCCAGCTCTTTACCCGCTACGCCGGGGAGGGCTTTGTGGAGTACATTACCGCCGCGAAGATCGCCGCCGCGAAAACCATGCTCCTGAAGGGGGAGGGGCCGGTATACGGGATCGCCGGGAGGCTGGGCTACGAAAACGCCTTTTATTTCAGCAAGGTATTCAAAAAGCTGGAAGGGGTTTCCCCCAGGGAATTCCTGCGCGGCCACCATATCCAGCCCCCGGAGGAGCCGGATTTCCAGAACCGGGAAGGGGAATAGGGCTTACTCCACCCTAAAGACGATCTCCCCCTCCTCCTCCTCGCCAAATACAACAGGCTCCTAGCTTTCCCACTTGAAGCCGGAGGAGAACTGCGCGATAAGCGCGTCTATTTGTTTCTTGGAATTTATACCAAAATCCTCAAGGGGTTTCGTTTCAAACTGATCAAAACTTACATTGTCGGCTTCGTACTCACAGAACATATTGGCAAGGTACACCGCCTCTACCATATCCTGCTTATCCTTGGGCGTGGAGCTGGGATCGTGGTGGAAGCGGATGGCGGCAACCAGGTCTTCCGGAAAATTCCATTTCTCCGCGATTAAAGCGCCTATTTCCGCGTGGTTCATACCAGCGGAAAGATTTTCAAAGGTATTGGAAGGGAGATTCTTTTCCGTGCAGAAATTGCGGATGTTGCTCAACAAATCCGGATGAACGTTGAAGAATATTATCTTTCCCATATCGTGGAGGATCCCGCCAACGTAAACATCATCCATCAGATTTTTATCCCGCCGGAAATTTCTCGCCAGATTATAGGCGTAAAAAGCGGTCTTATAGCTGTGTTTCCACAGAACCTTTTTTTCGTCTGTATCGTCCCCCAGGATCTTCTGGGTACCGTAGGAGTAAAGCAGGTTCTTGATCCCCCGGATACCGATCATCTTTACCGCTTCGGCGATATTTTCAACCTTTTTTGAAAGCATATACTGGGCGGAATTCACGATTTTAAGAATATCCGCCGTCATCGCCGGATCCATGGATATCTGCTTGGCAATGCTGCCCATATCCGACCTGGGATCGTTTATCATCTTCTGGATAGTAAGGATATTTTCCGGGAACTGAGGCAGAGAATTCACATTGTTCACGATGCTGCTGGAGAGGATGCTGAGATTCTCCACCCGGGTTTGATCCAGGGGAACAACGAGCCGGGCGATGGTCTCCTTTTCGGTGGCCAATATGTCAAAACAGTCCTCATCAAGACCCATCTTCTTGAGCATCAGCACCAGGATAACCAGGCCCAGGCCGGCCCCCTCGGAATCGTCCAATACCTGGGCAAGGGCGTCTTCCAGGCTGCTGTACTGCCGGGACCGGGCAAGCTTATCGTGTATCCGGATAAGCTCGGTCTTGGTAACGGCCACGTTATTCCGGACTTCTATGTAAACAATATTTTTCTTTACCTGAAGGATCAGCTTGATATAAAGACCCCGATCTTTTTGCAATTGCAGATAGTGGGCGATGTTGTTTAAGGTGGTCTCCTTAAAACTGGCCATTCCCTCCTTGTAATCGTTGGGATTTGAAAGATCCAGGCCCCTTTCAATAAAGTAAACCCGTTTGGTATTGGCCTTTTTCGCGTTTACGGCAAGTTCCTGGACACAGTAAACGATGTAATCCCTCAGTTTGCCCTGGTCTACTTCCTGTAAAAAGACCGTCAAGACCTGTTCGATATATAGTTCTATCTCATGGGGCAGGGTAAAGGTGGTTATCGTAAGGGGTATCCCCAGTTGAACCGCCTTTTTTACTTTGGTTTCATCAACAACCAGTTCGTGGGCCGCTGCCATAACACTTCCTTATTTGTCAAAATATGTATATAAGAACTTTTGTCTCAAGTATATCCAACTTTCATTGCTTAAATCAATCCGATTCATTCCTATTTCGGCCCGCTTGACCTGTTTTAAGGGCGGGGTGTATGCTTTTTGTAATAACAAACAGCCCATAAAAGGAGCGGGAGCCCTTGGCTTCATGGATATATGCTCTTACAACGGTTTGAAATCGACACGTATTGTGGGGGG